>JAIBAH010000049.1 GCA_019695295.1 Bacteroidia bacterium
TCTTTAATTAAAAAATTGCCGGAAGGAAGCTTTCAAAATAATCAATTCAGCCCTCAAGACCCTAAAGAAGTAGCTTGTCTAATTTCAACAATTGAATTTTTAAACCGAAATAATATTAAGCAACGTGGTATTAGTTATGCCGAATTGGAAAAATTTTGGGCAGAAAAAAAACTAACAGGTTTTCGTCCAAGATTAGCAGAAGCAATAACAATTCTAAAAGAGAAAAAAATAATTTTCCAATATGAAGATGAAACAATGCCAGTTTATAAACTTTCGGTAGATTTATTTCGTCGTTGGTGGTCAAATCATCATCCTGATATTGACCTTGTTTTTAATACTTTAAGAGATGAATAATATGAGCCTAAAACCTATAAGTGTCATTACAAATCCTGAAAATCTTTTTGGCAGAGAAGTTTTACTTTCTCAGTTAGTTGTCCATGCAAAACGAGGCAATAATGTTCAACTAATAGGACTTAGGAGATTTGGAAAAACTTCTTTGCTAAAATGCCTTGAATTTAAATTGCAAAATGAATGTAGTGACGTAATATTTCCTATATATTTTGATTTCAAAGATGTTAGTTCGTCAGTTAAAGGCACTGCAAATGTTTATAGGTATATCACTTCACGTATAATTGAGCAGCTTACATTATCAAAAGAACTAGATTGTGATTTTACAATTAAAGGTCACATTTTTCAGCCTTCACAAAGTTGGGAGGATGTTTATTTAAGGCTAGAATCTGTTCAAGATGTTAAAATTCAAGGTATATTTGATAGTTTGTTAAAGTGGTTTGCTGAATATTTATCAAAAACGTTTTTCTTTATTTTTGACGAATATGAACACATGTTTCGCTTTGCGTTTGATTCCCCCGAAGGGTTTATGAAAATGCGTACTTTATCACAACAAACATTAGATAATGGACAATCCCTTTTTTCTTTTATAGTTTCCGGCACATTGACTTGGGAACATTTATGCACAATTACAGGGTCAGGCGAATTAAATACAATTGGAGAAACTATTTTTTTACCCCCGATTGATGACGATAGTTTCAAGATAATGTGGATTTCTCTCTGCTCAAACGTGGAAGACACAGAAAAATTTCTACTAGGCGAAGTAGATAATATTTTTACTTTTTCTGGTGGTGTTCCATTTTATGCTAAATTACTCGGTGAATCATGGATTGTAAATAATACGAAACCGCAAAATTCATTACTTAAACCATTTTTTGAAGAAATTTTCCAAAGTCTAAAAATCGAAGAACAACAAATTTTAGGAGATATTTATAAAACCCCAAAAAAGTTACCAAACACAATTTTCAAATCAGAACTCATAAGTAAAGGTTTGATTAAACAAAATGGTGAAAGTATCGAAATAAAAAGTTCGTTCTTTCGTGAATATCTTCAACAGAAACTATCAAATATAAATATTATAGACGACTCAGCCTTAAAAATTGAAACCCTGATTAAATCAATAAGCGATCTTATAAAGAATATCAATAATACAAATAAAAATAAAATTGCTTTCTATATCTTCGAACCGACAAATGATGATGTGGCTTTAATTATGGACCTAAGAACACAATGCTCTACGATTGAACAATTATCAAATTTTGCAAATTCAGCATATAAAATATGGTTCGAAAGGACAAAAGATAGAAGCCCACTTGATAGGCTTCCACCTTCTTTTAAACGAAATAATAATTTTCTTGAAATTATTGATATTATGCGACACTCTATTGGTGGGGGACATTTAATGGATAGATTTAATGTGAGGACAAATCAATTAACCAAAGCAGATATGCTTTATAAATTAACTGGATCTAAAAATGATCCAAACTCTCCCGATGAGTTTATTAATATCCAAATTAAAACTTTAGAATTATTTGAAAGTGAATTAATAAGATTAAATACACAAGTTCGCACATGAAAATAGTGCAAACACCAACAAAAAAAGTTTAAAAGTGAGTGGGCTTCGCCCACCCACTTTTAATAAGTTGATTAATAAAGTTTTTAACCAAGATAATCGGAATAATGAATAATTGGTTAATGATATAATGTATAGATAAATAAATGAATTTCAAGCATATAACACAAAAAATTGCGGCAATTGTTTTTCGTTAGGGACTGCGAGTATTGTGGATTGTTTTCCAGAGATATAAAAACGAACGAGGGAGATATCACTGCCTCTCTCATCAAAATTTAACTATTTAATCCTCTATTATGAAAACAATCTCATCCTTCCCCCACCAAATCTCCCTCTACAATTCGCTTCTCCATTTTCCACATCTATAATCGCATCCACTTCAAAAGCATTTTCGGCTGTACCCCTGGCTTCTCCCGATTTAGTAGTTCGGAAGATATAGAATACCACCAAATCAGGGTATTTATTTTTCACCTGCTGAATAAACTCCGTAGATAATCCGGCTTTTGCGAAACTATCCACAAACATAAAATCGTAGCCGGTAAGGTTGGGTGGGATGGAGCCGGTAAAGTCAATCCCCGATGTACCCGTTTGGGCTATTCTTCTTTGCAGTGTCGGAGAATTCCATTCTTCTGCGGATACATAGAGTACATTCCCTTTTGTGGAAAGGTATTTGGCTAGGTTCATTGCCAGGGTCGATTTTCCCATTTTTTCCCGGCCTTTTATCATTATGCTTGCGCCCCGGGTCAGGTCGCCCAGGAGGGTTTTCCACTTCCCGGTCAGTCCGATTTCATCGTATTGCCTTTTCAGTAAATCTTCCCCGGAGACAATGCCTGATAAGGGGACTGCTTTATGTTTGAATTCGCCTTTTTCGATGTAATCCACCAGCTGCTGGAGTAACTTTTTGAAGTTTTGATAGCTCCCAAACACTTCCCCTCTTCCTATTTGGTAAAGCGCAAATTTGTTTATATAATTGTGAATAAAATAAAAGAGGAACAAAATGAAGGGAGAAAAAGGAGTGATGGCAACCGGGATGATGAATGGTTCTTATAGCAGACTAAACAGGAAATAATGGATAAAGAAAAGATATTTAAAACAAAAACGGGGTTTTGCCATATTTTGCCGGACAGAATTGTGCTGACGCGGGATGGAATTATCGGGAATGTAGCGAAAATGGCAGTGGGAAATACAATATCGGGAATCCTCATGATTTATGGCGGACTCTCTATTGCACTTTTTTATTTTGCATTCGCCGGTTACAAAAACGGGCAAATACTACAATCCATAGTATCCTGGCTTTTAGGGGCTTACTTGGTTTACGGAATCGTAAATAGTATCAATAACTCTGCGACACCCATTATATACCGTCAAAAAATCAAAGAAATCAGCGTTAAAAAAGGGAATGCTGGTTTGACCCGTACACGGTTTGAAGTGCTGTTTGAAGACGAACAGGGGAAAATAAAAAAACGGTTAATTATGCTTCCCGGCTCGCTGTCAGACGGACAAGGCGAAACAGAAAAAGCGATTAAAATAATGACAGATGAAAAGTTATTATCCAGCTACTAACGGGTTTTGCGCCAGGGCGGGGTGACCTGCAAACGTTTCCTAAGTCTTCCGGACTTCCCGGAGGCTGTTTTTGTTTTGCGTCGGGCGGGGTGACCTGCAAACCTGAGGATTTGTGATTTTGTTCAGGTTTAATGCTTGTTTCTACGGAACACTTCTCCGTTTTCCCCCTCACCAAAACCTTCCTGTTTTACCGCAAATTTTTCATATCAATCACCAGCCCCTGAATATTCATTGCTTTGAGGTCGGCGAGTTTATCGGTGGCTTCTTTTCGGGTTTTGAAGGGGCCTGCGATAATCCGGAAGGTGGGTTGGTCGGAGGCATTGAGTCCGCTGTGAACCATCAGCGGAGAAACTCCTTTTTGTTTGAGTATATCTATGTGAAAAAACAGGGTTTTGGAATCCATATAAGAGCCGGTTTGTACTCCAAATCCGTTGGCGGGGTATTTGTGCTCGGCGATGGAGAAAAAGCCTTTACCCATCGTTTGTTCCGGTGTAACAGGGGCAGGAGCCGGTGAGGGCGGAAGGGTAGTAGGAGGAGGAGTTGTTCCCGAATAATAAGGTTCTACCGTCACTTCGGCAATTCCCGCACGCAGTATCCCTAATTCACGAGCCGGTTTTTTAGCGAGGTCAATTACCCGGGTGGGTACGAAAGGGCCTCTGTCATTCACTTTCACCACTACCGATTTCTGACTGGAGACAGAAGTTACTTTTAATAACGTTCCAAAAGGGTAATTCAGATGCGCGCAGGTCATTCCTGCGGTATCATACCGTTCTCCGTTGGCAGTTTTCAGTCCCTGAAATTTATCTGCATAATAAGAAGCTTTACCGGTTTCAAGCCCGGGAGCAAAACGCGGAACCGCTTCCACATCCTGTTTCAATACCTTTTCCCTGAGAAAAAGCTCCAGGGTAGTCATTTCTTTATTGATGATTCCCTGCCCGAATGCACTGATGAATGACAGAAGAAGAATAGAAAAAAGAATGTTTTTTTTCATGATTCAGTATTTTTGTACAAAAATAGAAAGAATCGGTCTAATAGACAAAAGTGTCTGATTCTTTAGGGAAGAAGGAGTAACGCATTCCGCTTGCGCCGCAAAAATAAAAAACCCAATCAGCAGAACCATCGGGCCTTACTGATTGGGGGAGCACTCAATTACATAATAAAAAAAAACGCTAAAGTGAGAGAAACTACTGTCCTATCCACAAAGGATGCGTAAAAATGCCGGAAGGATTGATGAGTACGATGATGTAGCTTCCGGCCTGAAGTGACTGGATGTTTAAGGGAAAGGAAGATGTGCCCGATTCAATGATAAAGGAAAAGCGTTTTTCACCCATTACACCAACAACCTCTGCACGGGTTGTGTGCTTTAGCGGCTGGCTGAAATATATCGTTGAGAGATGGATAGCCGGATTCGGAACCAGTTCAAAAGAAAAATCAAAGGCTTCATTTCTATAGACACTCTTTATTTCGCTGTAGGAAAAATTGCCGTCAAAGTCTATTTGCTTCAGGCGGTAATAATTATATCTGAAAAGAGGCTGATTGTCTGTCATGGAATAATGATGTATGGTTTGACCGGGGTCATTTTGTGTTACTTTTCCAATCGGAACGAAAGTATTGTTCTCTGTATTCAGGCGTTCCACCTCAAAATAATCGTGGTTTACTTCATTGAAGGTACTCCATTCGAGGATATTGTTTCTTCCATCCGTACGCACCTCAAATGAGAGAAATTCCACAGGGAATAAACAGGCAGAAACACTGACCGTTGCTTCAGCCCAGTTAAAACATCCGTTCTGGTCGGTGACCAGAATTCTGTAAACTCCGTCATGGATAAGAGAGTCGCCGTTGCTGGTCACGGCGGGGTCTTCGCTGATACTGCTGAAAGCGTTGGGGCCTGTCCATTGAAGTCCCAGTGTACCGGTTCCGCCGGAAGGCGAGCTACTGAGGTTTACCGGACTACCACAACTTACAGAAACATTGGGTGCAGTTACAGCCGGAGAAGGATTAACAGTGACCGAAACCGGAGTAGCAGAACTGCTGCACCCATTATCCGGGTTAATGGACTTTACAAACAAACTGGTATTGGTTGTTCCGGTATAATATAATGGGGTACCACTCCCTACAAGCGTCGTTTGACCCGGGTCGCTGTACCAGTTTAGTACCTCACTGCCCGATGCAGAAAGGGGAAACAAGGCTCCCTCACACGCCGACTGAGCAGAAGCTGTAGGAGCAGAAGGCGAATTATTCACAGTAACCGTATGGTTTCCGGAGAGGGTTGCGCTACAGGTAGAAGCACATCCGCCAAAGGTTACACTCTCAAGGGTAATAACGCCGGCGGTATTAATTCCTGTTACAGTGACGGTATTGCCGCTAATCGTCAGGGGCCCCTGAGCGGGCTGGATTACCCCATCCGTTGCATAAGTGACAGTAGCGGTAGAACATCCCCCGAAATCTGTCAGGTTAACTTCAAAAGAGGTACTGTTTCCACTGCAAATCGCCGACTCGCCTGAGATTGACGCAGAAGGACAGGTGACCGAAATAGCAGAAGAGTTCAGCACTACCGTTGCATTGGTTCTGGAACAGGGAGCAGGACTTCCTTCGTATAACGGTCTTACGATTCCTTTAATGAAGAAAGGCGTTGTGCCACATTCTGATGCAGGAATTGTATAACTGCAGCAAGGCACAGTTGGGGGAGAGATAAAATTAGGGGTTGCACATCCATTATTCAGAATCTGGTTGGAAGTATTGGGCTGAGCAGTCGTTACCGCATTTGCGACAGTCCCTCCGCTTGTTCCCTGTGTAACTCCGTCAGCAGCGGCAAATTGCACAAAATCTCCGTCAGTATTGGAGGTCCATCCGGTGGGAATTGTTCTGGTGTAGGTATAGCTTTTTCCTCCGCACCCTTCTCCGAAGTCCACATAAGTAGCTCTTCCGTCGGAAGCACTAAGGCTGTTCCAGTTTGCATAAGTAGCAGTGGATAAATCCTGATTATGAATTAATACATACACATTCCCTAAATTGCAGAAGTTACTGAAATCATAGCTTTGCTGTAATCCGGAGGAAGTAAAAAGAACCACTGTTGAATTGGCAGGAATCGTACCGCCGTTTGAAACCACAACCAGCAAACCCGGACAGGAAGCCGGCTGAAGGCTGGCGAGTGAAATGGGGCCTGTAAAGGCATTGGTGAAATCCGTTGTGCTTGCAACCGTGATATCAATCGTACTGCCGGGAAAACCAACCGCGATATTGTTTACAGTAAGAGCAGAAGTTCCAGTCTGGAGTACAAGAAATTCATTGTCCGGCTCGGTAGCGCCACATGCATCCACAAAAATACCCGACAGGTAGGCACAGTTTGCTGCCAGACCACCCCCTCCGGGAGCTTTGGGTAAACCTCCGCCCGATGCAGTAATCGCAGCGCTGCAAATCATATCTGAAGCCGGACTATCATAAGGGTCAAAGCCGGCAGAGGTACTTCTGTACCATTCCACTGTACCCTGATAAGGGAGGTTTGTGCTTGCGCCCGCTCCACTGGTCCGGATACACATATCCATCACATCTCCCGGGCACTTCGCTCCTCCTGAGGTGGTAGAGGCAGCATCAAGTACCAGGGTAGGACAAGCCGGAGTTTTGATACAAACCGTTCCGGTTGCCTGGATTGCAGAAGCACAGGATGGAGACTGGCTTACCCGGATAAAGTAGTTATTAACGGGGTTGCTGCTCACGAGAAACTGACCTGTAGTGTTGGACGCAACTACATTGCCTCCGGTAGCAGTAAAAGCCGGCTGATCCAGTAATTCATAAGTCAGTCCTGCTGCATTGGAAGGCGTAACGGTTACACTTGATACGCCATTGATACAGGTAAAAGACGCAGAGACTAACGTATTTACAACATTTACCTGAATTATTTTCTGGATGTAACACTCGGACGCAGAGCCTGACCCAAAGATAGTGGTACCTGCAGCGGGGCAGCCGGAGGCATTGACGTTAGGGATACCCCCCTGGGTATTTTCTTTAATATATAACCTGAAGGTTGTATTGGAGGTAATGGCAGCAGTAGGGCCAGAACTCAGAGGGGTAACTCCGGCAGCAGTTACCGGAGATTCCGTCCATGGAACACTGTTCAGCGTAAGCCCGCCTGTGGCATCAATATTTGACCCACCTCTGGCAGAGCCTCCTTCATTATTCCCTGCGTCGCCGGCATCATTATTATAGACCTGATTGAATGCATTGACACTGGCATTAAAAGAGAGGGTTGCCCCAGAGCAAACGGTAAGCGTAATCTCATCGGAGGAGGTAAGATTTACAGGAGCCCCGCCATTTAAAGAATAAGAAAAATCGTAATCCGGAATACTGTTCGCTTGTCCGGGGGTAGGCCAAAGGTCATCAGTCCAGAATGCCCCTCCATCTACAGGATTTCCGCTGCCACTGGCTCTGGATTTAGACGTGGTACAACCCGTAATATCCCCTCCGGAATTTTCCCATATCGGGTTGGTCAGGGCAGGTACATCGTAATTATTGGTTGCGGGAAGTGAGCAACCGGCACCGGAGCCTGTAATTTCACGATTAGCAGTATTAGCCCCGGTAGCATATATAGTTTCCGGAATCGGGTTACCCGCAGCAGCATAACGCTCGCCATTTCCCCAGTAAACCGCATCCACAATCAGGGCGTTTTCATCAAAAAGGACAACCCTGTCGGTTTTTCCTCCATTATCCCAGGTAACAGAAAAACACCCGGTTTGATTGGTACAGTTACAGGTTGCTAAATCCAGCAGAATCACTCCACTGGCAGTAAGATTGGTCACGATTGCCGGATCCCAGTTACAGGTTGGACAGTTGAAAAAAGAACTATTTTAAATCAACATATAGCCCCCCGCAGGAATGACTGTCCCTGAGGGAAATACAATGATTTCTTCGCCGTCGGTTAATACCCAGCAACTGACATCTGCCTGAGAAGCTCCTGAGTTGTATAGCTCTGTCCATTCTCCACCCTGTCCGTCATAATTCCCGGGATCAGGGGTGATTTCATTGATGAATACTTGTGCATTGAGGTTAGAGGAGAATAGAACTGAAATACTCAGGAAATAAAGAAAATGTTTCAATAATAAATTCATAATAAGTGATGGAGTTTTAAATAAAAAATTACAGCACAAAAATATTACAAATTGATTATCAGTATGTAAGCTGAGTGTTAACCCGGTTTTATCTTGAGTAAATGCAGTTATCGTGCGAGCAAACGCCGGGAGATGAAGAGGGGATGAATACGCTTTTTAGTAAACGAATCTTTGTTTTTTGTGTAATTTTGCCATCCAGTCGTAAAAAAACAGGTAAATGCCGGGTGTTTTTTAAGCGATTGATTATCTTTAAGGGGCTGAATATTCCGGTGTAATTTATACTAATGCAGGGGGTTGGAAAATGAATGTTTTTTCTTTTTTCAGTGTTACAGTTTGCTATGGTGGAATCATCCGGTTTTTTTCTTCGTACTGAGGAGAAAAATAAAAAATCAAAGCTGCGGAATCCCGTATCGGAATCCTGCAGCTTTTTTATCCTGTAATTATAACCGTACCGGATATATTATTTCTCTCCCTGAGGTTCTTTTGCATTAGGAGGATTGGAGCCGTTGGTGGAAACAATGTAAGCAGTGATTTGTGCTATCTCTATGGGGGTGAGCATTGTCTTCCAGCTAATCATCCCTTTTTCCGCAACCCCGTACTGAATTGTACGCATAATGTCTGCCACCTTGCCTCCGTTCAGCCAGTATTCATCGGTAAGATTAGGTCCTATGCCTCCTTCCGCTTCAGCCCCGTGACAAATAGAACAATAGGACGTATAAATCGTTTGACCCATCATAAGGGTATCTTTATTTTTGCTAAGGACATTTCTCATAATGTCTTTTTCCAGTGTCTGAGATAAAGCGACCCACTCGGCATCTTCCTTTGCTTTTGCGATTGAGTCCATTTTTATTTGAAGGGGAGAAGGCGGTATTTGCTGAAGAAAAGCAATGAGTGCGGTGATTTCACTTCCTTTATCTTTTATTTTCAGGGTTTGAAGCCGCTCCATTGCCGCTTTTTGCTGCGCCTGAAATTCCGCCACAGCCGTTTTTTCTGATTCTTTGGGGTATTTCATCCCCCTTTTTCCGGCCTCTTCCATCAGTTTGACGAGTAAATCGGTGTCCGGCTTCGCCTTAAACAAATCAGGGTAAGCAGGCATATTCGAATATGGACTCACACTTTGAGGGTCAAGCAGGTGATTATAGTGCCAGTCATCAGTGTATCTTCCCCCTACACCCTCTAAACTTACCTGTGGCATATAGCTAAACGGTACATGCCCGGATTCTGTATAATGGCAGTTCACGCAATTTTCCCGGACAAACACATACTGCCCGTACAGGGCAAGCATACTCATTAACGTATCGGAATCCGGAGCAACCGATTCCATCGCAACACTTTTCTGAGGAAAACGATAAGCAGAAATCAATACAGAAAGCAAAAGGAAAGAAGGGATGAGAAACTTTTTCATGCAATTGAAACTTGTTTATTGGATTTTATATCTTTCCATTTACGATAATGGGTCAAAAAGGTTGAGGGGAAGAGTCTCCGCGGCTTTGCGTGAAAAAACTCGTTTTAGTGTAAGAATCCTTTTGTCCACCTACTTACTCCTCCTTCTTCATGCATCCCTATTGAGGTACAAACTTGTGGTTTAACTCTAAGGTACATCAAAGGTACAAATTAGCGACAAAAAACAAACAAAAAAGGGAAACAAAAGAAAAAATAATGAAAATTTTACGATATAATTTCTTGAAAATAAGTATTTTATGTAAAAAGAAAGATAACGTTATTTTCCGATACAAAACTTCCCGAAAATATTCCCTAAAATCTCCTCAGTGTTAATCTCGCCGGTGATACTGCCGATATGATGGAGGGCGGTTCGGATGTCTATGGACACCAAATCTCCGGTAAGGCTGCTGTCTATGCCCTGAAGCACGGTGAGCAAGGCGTTTTGGGCCTGACGCAGGGCTTCTACGTGACGGACGTTGGTGAGGATTGTGCTTTCGGTATTCAGTTTCTGATTGCCGGTTACTATTTCATAGAGTTTTTGTTTCAGGGACTGAATATTTTCTTTTTCCTTTGCAGAAAGGAGAATCAGTTCGCTTTTGCCGGTGAAGTTCAGGGGCTGAGTCCGGAGGTCCGATTTGTTGGCGATGAGGAGTACCTTGGCGTCCGGAAAAAGGTGCTGAAATTTCTGAGCGGAAATTTCTCCTTCGTCTATCGTTTCGTCGGCGATGTCATTTTCCGTAATATCATCCGGGATTTCGCCCTCGGCTCCGCTGCATAAATACAGGATAATCTGAGCCTCGCTCATTTTCTCCATTGCTCTTTCTACCCCGATTTTTTCCACGAAATCATCCGTGTCCCTTAATCCTGCGGTATCCATAAACCGAAAAAGAATTCCCTGAATGGCGATAGTATCCTCGATTACATCCCTTGTAGTGCCTGCGATGTGAGAAACAATGGCTTTTTCCTCTCCGAGAAGTGCATTGAGCAAAGTAGATTTCCCCGCATTCGGCCGGCCTACGATTGTAACGGGCACTCCTTTTTTAATGGCATTTCCCAGCCGAAAGGAAGCAATCAGGCTTTCTGTTTTAGCTAAAATTGCCTGAATCAATGTTTTAAGTTGAGTGCGGTCTGCAAACTCTACATCTTCTTCCCCGAAATCCAGTTCCAGTTCGATGAGTGAAACAAAATTCAGCAACTGCTCCCGAAGTGCCTTCAATTCATTGGAGAACCCTCCTTTTAGCTGACGGATAGCTACCTTATGCGCCGCTTCCGACTCCGACGCAATCAAATCCGCCACCGCTTCTGCCTGAGCGAGGTCCATTGCGCCATTGAGAAAAGCCCGTTGCGTAAACTCGCCTGCCTGCGCCAGTTCGGCCCCGTTTTCCAGCAATAATTGCAGTACTCTTTCCAGAATATACGGGCTTCCGTGGCAGGAAATCTCTGCTACGTCCTCCTTCGTAAAAGAACGGGGCGCACGAAAAACCGTCACCAGCACTTCGTCAATAATTTCATTTTTATAGAAAATATTTCCAAAATGTATGGAATATCCCTCTGCATTAAGGATATTTTTAGAGAAAATCTTTTGCGTTACCGCAATAGCATCCGAACCGGAAACCCGGATGACACCAAGCGCGCCGGAGCCGGCAGGGGTGCAGATTGCAGTGATTGTGGGGTTAGTCATTGTGTTTATAATGCTTTAGCAATTTTGGAAAGTAGGTCTATCATTTCTCCTTTTGGGTTTTGATGTGCCAAAACCGGGTGATGTTTGCAATGTTCTGTTAAGTCATTTGCTGTAACATCTTCAAAATAAGATATTATCTTTGATTTATTGGCAAATCCTATTTCTAAACGGCTTATTTGGTCTTGTCCTAAATTGTTAAACAAGCCATTTTGTTGCTGGATTTCAAGAAATTGTCTTCTATCTTTTGCGTCTGTTTCTTTATTACCAGCCAAAAGCCCTTTTTCTAAATCATAGAAATCCCTTTCGTCTGTGCTTAGTTTTTCAAATTCCTCATAAATAGCAGTTTTTCCTATGTCGTTTGCAAATGATTTTAAGGCTTTTAGCGGTAAATAATTCTCTATTTCTCTTTTGTACAAAGTATGAAACACAACACCTTTTTTCTGGCAAGTTTTTTCTACAGATTTTTGTTTATTTGACTCATGTGTAGGATATAATTTATCGCTATCAGAAAAGATGAATATTCTGTTTTTTCCATATTTTGAATATAAATTATTCATTTCCTTTTCCCATGTATTTCCACCACCGCCAATAATAATTGCCCAATGATTTTGAATCGCGTTTTCTAATTGTAAGGCAAAAGGATTTTTTATTTTTGCAAACTTACTAATCAAAATAATCAGAAAATCTCTATCGCTTGCTCCTTCTCCAATAATATAAAGGGGAGCTTGTAAAATACTACGGGCATTTTCTTTATCTTCAACCTTAACTGAGAATAGTGGCAAACGAAGATAATAATTTCGCCCATTTTCATAATGTGAAATGAACTTCTCAATGTTTTCCCGTAAAATTTGTTGTTTTTTAGGCGTATTTTCTAAAAACCATTCACTTTGAAAAATTTTTTCCTCATCTTCAATAAACCAAATATGTCTTTCTTCATAGAAAAAAGACATTATACTTTCTACCCATATATGATTTTGATTTTCGAGCGAAAACAATTCGTGAGCAATAGATACTATCATTTTTTTCGGGCTTTTCTGATGTGCATTAATTCGTTGTAATCTTCAGAAAAAATACCTGCGGGCCAGTCATCTAAATTCCCTTCTTCATCAACTTCTATCTTTTTCAAAAAACTCCTTTTTCCAGTTTCTCCTTCCTCTGTATCCACCCAATAAATCGCAACTTGCTCAGGTTTGAGTTTTCCCTCCGCCACCAAACGGCGTATTCTTAATAGCATGACTTCTGAATGTGTTTCTAAAATATAATTATTGCTGCTTTCAATCGCACTTTCTGCAAAAAGCTCTACTAAATTGCCATGTGCCGCAGGGTGAATGTGGAGTTCGGGTTGCTCTATGATTGTATCAAGCCGTCTAAATCGTACAAACATTCCTCCTGTTTTGCGTATCATTTTATCCATGAAAGAGGTAGTAACTAAAGGTAAAACTTGAGTGATACCTTGTCCTGTTTGGGTAATAGGTATTTTTTGCCCATTCTCTTTTTTACAATCTTCCAAATACAAATAAAAACCTTCATTATGTAGATTTTTCTCTAAGTCTATTCCCCAACCATCCATGTTTTCAATATACCATTTTTTTACGTCTGCCAATACATTAGAATGTTTATATAAATAATGCGCAGCAAACTCGCCTTTACTATCATGTATTCTGTATTTCAAATCATTAAAACTGAGGTTTGCATCAGGAAAAATATGTCTGATACCAGAGAAATATTGAATGTTTAGATTAACATAATCAGATAGGAAAACCTGATGATAGCCTGGATACTCATTACCCTCCTCATCAGAATTAATGTATTCATATTCCTCCAAGAAAATGTCTTCTATTGGCAAGATTCCGCTTATTATTTTATCCAAAGAAGCAACATATTCAGTTTTAGCTTCTTGTATAGTAATGCTATATTTATTTCCATTTTTTTCTGCTTTCCATATAGTTTTATTTTTATATTTCCATTCTAAATACGAAATCCCACTGTCATCTCCTAAAAACTGTATTTTCACAACTGCTTCTACGTCTGAATCAAGGGTAAAAGAAATCTCCAAAACACTTTCTTTGTTATGGTTAAAACTCAATTCTTTCATTTGTTTAGAAAACTCAATGCCATTAAAACTGTTCGAAAGAATACCGTTTCTGTCTTGCATCCACGCATGAAGCATCAATGGCAGTTGTATCAAAGCTGTTTTTCCTGAATTATTTTTCCCAATAACTATCGTAATCGGCTTTATTTCAAAAACTTGTTCTTGCTCAAAGGATTTGTAATTTTTGAACTTAATCTTTTGAATGCTCATAATAAGTGTTGGTTTATATGAATTTTTGTAGAAATAAAAAGCGATTAATTGCTATCTTTTTATTACATAGAAGCCCATAAAAGGAATATTTAAAGACAGAATTCGCATGGTTTTTTATTTTTCAAGGGCAAAGATACCGAATTGATGGCAGATTAGCAAATTATTATGCGGATTATTGCGTCTTGTCCTTATGGCGTACAAATTGCAGTGATTGTAGCGTTAGTCATCATATTTAGCCTCATTTTAAACACTATCCTGCACTACCTCTTCGGGCAAAACAGGGAGTTCCTTTACGATTTCTGCTTTTGCGATTCCGGTGTACCGGAATACAAGAATGCGGTTGCCGGCTTCTATCCGGTTTTCCCTTTCAAAAGTCGCAAAATCAAAACTCAGGGGAATCATGATATACCGAAACTTATGCGGATTAAAGCCCGGACCTAAGGTAAGCCGGTTTTTTTCGGGTCGTGGAATTTCGGGAATATAAGCCGCTTTGGGCCTTACTTTATGCTGAAGATAATAATCTACTGCGATTAATTCTTTCAGTACATCATCTTCGGGATAATGTTTTTCGGCAAACTGCCAGAGGATATTATAAATATCTTCCAGCAAAAAACGGTGGTAACTTTTGATTTCTCCGAAATAAATTCCCAGCCCCATCAGGAAGTCAAAGCTGCTGTATTTTTCAGTTACATATTTCAATGTATGAATTGCCCTTTTTTTATTCCAGTAGATTTCCAGTGCATGTTCCAGTTGTTCGATTTGCTGAAGTTGCAGGCGCGAAAGATATTTACTCTCGATAATCTGATAAGGAGGCTCCGGATCATAGATAAAATCATGCTCACCGGCTTTTTCCCGGACGGGCGTTCCCTTGAGAAACTTCAGAAAACCCAGTTGAAGTTCCGGCGCAAACAGGCGAAATACCTCCTCGAAACTGTATCGGATATCCTCCCAGTAATCGAGTGCCATTCCCACAATCAAATCGAGATGCATCTCCACTTTGTCTTCCAGTGCGCGGATAATTCCCCTGGTTTTTTCAAAATTCTGCCTTCGGCTTACGGCGAGATTGGCCTTCTGATTTACGGTTTGTATGCCGATTTCAAAACGAAAAAGTCCTTTGGGGATTTTCTCATTGATAAATTGTATAATATCCGGGTGCAGAATATCTGCGGTAATTTCAAACTGAAAAACATTTTCCGGGCGGTGATGATCAAGGATAAACTGAAAAATATCGAGGGTAAAATCCCTTTTCATATTAAACGTTCTGTCCAGAAACTTAATAACCCGCCCGTGCTGCATTAAATACAGCAGATTTGCCTTGAGCGTTTCATTGGGAAGATACCTCACTTTATTATCGAGACTTGCCAGACAAAACTCACATTTATAAGGACAGCCTCTGGAGGTTTCGATATAGAGTACTTTATTATTCAGGTCTGCCACCGGATCATGCTGATAAGGCATCACTCCCTTGTAGTTTTCCAGATTAAAGTTTTCAGTTCTTTCAAAATAAATAATGTCGCCTTCCGGATTTTTGCTGATGACATTCGGGATATCTGCCACATTGGGATATTGCTCCAGAAAAGCCTTGAAAGGAATTTCCCCCTCTCCGGTTATAATATAGTCCACATAAGGCAGCGCAATTACCGCTTCCCACTCATAACTGACCTCCGGCCCTCCAAGCAGAATCCGGGTATTGGGACTGAGCGCTTTCAGTTTTTGGGCTACGCTGAGGGTTTGTTTGATATTCCAGATATAACAGCTAAAAGCAACCACTTCAAAGTCCCCGCAAAAAAGCGCAATTTCATCAGGAGATTCCTTAATGGTAAATTCCTTCCACTGAAGTCCGTCGTGGCTTTTATTCAGCTCATACAGCAGGCGGATAGCCAGGTTCAGATGGATATATTTAGCGTTGAGCGTAGTTAAGAGGACTTTCATGAAATGAATTTTATGCAAAAATACGCTTTTTGGGTCGTAAAACCGCATTATTTTATGTTTTATTCCTGAAAAAATAATTTATTTTATAAAATATTGCTTTTTTCTTTGCAGGTTTAAAGAATAGTTGTAATTTTGCACTCTCTTTTAAGCGGGTGTGGCGAAATTGGCAGCCGCGCCAGACTTAGGATCTGGTGCCGCAAGGCTTGGGGGTTCAAGTCCCTCCACCCGCACAAATGGCCTTACCTACTTCATGGGTAGGGCTTTTTTTAATTAATCCAAAAATAAGGTATTAAAAATGAGTATTGTTGCTGATTACAAAAACGAATTAAATCTGGTTTTGACGGTAAATGTCGGCCCGGAATCCTACAAACCTATCGTTGACAAAGAATTAAAAAAATATGCAAAAGTAGCCAATATCCCCGGATTCCGTAAAGGAAGTGCTCCTATGGGATTAATCAAAAAAATGGCTGGAAAATCCCTCGTTCTGGAGGCGATTACTGACGCTGTATCAGATGAACTTACCAATTATATCAGAGAAAACAATCTGAACGTACTTGGAAACCCAATGGCAATTAATCCTATCAGCGAGGACTCTGTGGATATGGATTGTAAAAACGAAATCAGCATTGATTTTGAAATAGGCCTTTCCCCTGATTTTGAACTGAATGTGACGCCTTCAGAGCCGCTTATGCATTATCATGTAGAAGCTGACGATGAATTTCTGAATAAGGAAATCGAAAGTCTGAAAGACCGCTACGGATTATCTACAGAATGTGAAGAAGTGACCGAAGGCGACTGGATTTTTGGTTCTTTGAGAGAAGTAAACGAAGCCGGAGAATTTGTGGAAGAAGGTGCTCAGAAAGTAATTTCCCTGAATCCTTCCCGTATCGAAAAACCGGAATTGTTTCAGCCTTTTTATGGAGTAAAAAAAGACGAATCTGTGGATTTTGATATTTTCACTGTGGATGAAGATGAAAAAGAACTGGAAAGAATTTTCTTCTTTAAAGACAACGAACTGGATAAACTGAGAGGCAAGAAAACAAAATTACTGATTAAAAGAATCACAAGAGTAGTTCCCGCAGAAATGAACGCTGAGTTTTTCAAAAAAGTACTGGGAGAACACTCTGCCGTGGAAACTGAAGAAGACTTCAGGGAAGAACTCAGAAATCAGTACAACCAACTGCTTGCCAATGACGAGAAAGGTCGTTTTACTGCAAAAGTGAGAGAAACACTGATTGCTATCAACAATATTTCTCTGCCGGATGAGTTCCTGAAAAAATGGATGCTCAATGACAAAAACAATAAAGATTTAACGCCTGAAAATATTGATGAGGTATATAACGAAAACCGCCCGCATTTTCAGTGGGAGATTATTCGTGGTAAAGTAGAAAGCCTGTATCCGGATGTGATTCCTACCAAGGAAGACCTCGATGAGTCTATCCGCAATGCCATCAGAAGCTTTTTGGCTACTCAGGATGTAGGTCAGAATGAGGACACAATTTTCAAAAACCTGACTCAGGACAAGGAATTTGTAGAAAAACAGTATAAAGGTATGCTGGAATCCAACTATCAGAATCTGTTCGAATCGTTAGTGCCGCATCAGCACGGACATATTCAGGCAACTGATTATGTGAAAATGCTGGCTGAACAACAACAATAAATAATATTATATCTATTACTGCTACAGCCTTTTAATTCCGGGTTGTAGCAGTTTTTTATTTTCTTAAAAACAATGACACTGGAAAAAGCAATTCAGATAGCATCAGAAGCCCATCATAATCAGTATGACAAAGTGGGAAGGCCTTATATAACCCACGCATTCAGGGTAATGGAGAAAGGCAAAAATGAAACGGAAAAAATATGCGGGATGCTTCACGATGTAGTAGAAGACAGTGAATGGACTCTGGAACAACTGGCATCCGAAGGGTTTTCGGCAGAAGTGATTGATATTCTTGAACGATTGACACATCCGCCCGGTGAGCCCTATGAAGAGTATCTCCGCAGGATTCTTACGCATCCGGTTGCCATCCGTGTAAAAATCAATGATCTGGAAGATAATATGGATATCCGGCGATTGACGTATATCACTGAAAATGACACCCGCCGCCTGAATAAATATCTTTCGGCCTACCGGCTTTTAACCGAAACTTTGTCCTGACCCCGATTATTCTCCCTGAATATCCAGGGCTGTAAGGTGCAGCAAATTGAATAATTCTACCGCAAAGTTCTCATTGATGTGGAGTTGCTCCGCAAGTTGCTTGCAGTGTGAGAGCACTTCGGTCCAGCGGTCGTGCTGATAAAAAGCCACTCCATTCTGATTTTTTAATTGCCCGATTTTTCTGGCAGACTCCAGCCGTGCAGCAATCAGCTCCATAAGCCGGCCATCAATTTCATCAATTTCTTCCCTCAAAAACTGAATCCGGCTATTGTAAAAACGGTCATCGGAAGATTGTTTTTTGTATCTGAGCTGAGACAGAAGCTGCATGAATCCCTCCGGAGTAACCTGCTGGGCGGCATCGCTCCACGCTTTATCCGGATTGGGATGTACCTCAAGAATCAGCCCCTCATATCCTAAATCCATTGATTTCTGGGCTATTTTGAGCAAAGACTCCCGGTTTCCGCAAATATGGCTCGGGTCACATATCAGGGGAATTTCCGGCATCAGCCGCTTAAGTTCGATGGGGATTTCCCACAAGGGAGCATTTCTCAAAAGGGTTTTCTGATAAACATTAAAGCCCCTGTGGCAGGCAATGATGGTGCTCAGTCCGGCATTCATCAGTCTTTTGATGGCTCCCATCCACAAGCTGAGGTCAGGGTTTACCGGGTTTTTTACCATAACCGGAATCTTCACTCCCTGAAGCGCGTCTGCAATTTCCTGTACAGCAAAAGGATTTACCGTAGTTCTAGCCCCCACCCAAAGCATATCAATTCCATGCTCAAGGGCTTCTTCTACGTGTTTGGCAGTAGCCACTTCGGTTGCAACCTTGATACCGTATTGTTTACTTGCGGTCTGTAACCATTTCAGCCCCTGAGTACCAATCCCTTCAAAGTGACCGGGGCTTGTACGGGGTTTCCAAATTCCTGCCCTCATATAATCTACTCCCGTTTTACTCAATGCCTCGGCTACGTTCAGGATTTGCAGTTCTGTTTCTGCACTGCAAGGCCCTGCAATCAAAATTCCGGGACGGGAAGTATATTTATTCTGTAAGTCTTTCGGTTGAGAATCCGTCTGCATTTTTATTTTATTAAGATGAGTCGCAATTTTTTTGTGAACAATTTGTTAAAAAACCATTGTTTTGGAATAAAGTTGGAACAATTACGTTTAATCATGGTGTTTTGTTTGAGGGGAAAGTAAATAATTACAATAATTCATTGGTGGTAAAGAATAATGGTGTTAATTTTGTACAATAATTCAAGCGTGTTTACATGAAAAGTTTTTGGATATTTTTTACAGGTTTACTATTGATTACGGCTGTTTACGGTCAGCAATCAGATGAGAAAACCTTCTTCAAAAGAGGAATCAAACGGCTTACCCAAAAAGATTATGCCGGCGCAATCAAGGATTTTAATAACGTACTGAAGTTCAATCCTCAGTCGGACGCAGCCTATTATAACAGAGGTTATGCATATCAGCAACTGGAAAAATATCAGGAGGCCGTAATGGACTTTACGAGTGCGCTCGATTTGCAGCCCAATAATCCGGACGCATACCTGAACAGAGGCGTTTCCAAACTGGGTCTGGATGATTTTTTTGGAGCCATGAATGATTTTAATATAACCCTGAATGCCCGTCCCAAAGACCCTTTGTGTTTTCATCAGCGGGCAAAAGCCAAAATAGGTCTTTCGGATTTCAGGGGTGCGGTAGAAGACCTCTCGATGGCCATGCGACTTGACCCTTCCAATATGGACTTTCTGTACGAAAGAGCAGAGGCAAAACTGGCTTTCCGGGACTTTGCCGGTGCGGTTGAAGATGTTGATATGATTATCAAAAAACAACCCCGTAATCCCGTAGGGTATAATATTCGTGCTACCATTAAGTATCAGGCCGGTGATACCAACGGTGCCTGCCTTGACTGGAGCAAATCCGGGCAATTAGGAGATCCTGTTGCCTACGACAAAATTAAAAAACATTGTAAATAAGGAGTTTACAAAAAAGGTTCCTGTTCTTTATTTTTTCGGCATATACTCAGAAGTCACCAAAGCGCGGATGTCTTCTACGATGGTACGCATTCCCCTGACACCCAGTTCGGTTACATCATAGAAACCGTAGTTTGCGTTGTCATACTTATCATAAAAACCCCGGACAAACCCTTGCTTATCCACCATTACGGCATGCGTTACCGCAAAGGGAGCAGCAGTAGTATCCTGACCGTTGAAGTCCGGAAGTTTAAGATGAGTTTTCCCTAATTTCCATATTTCCGCGCGGCTTCCGGTAACGGCAACCCATTTTTCAGGCCTTACTTTCATTTTCCGGTAAAATTCCTGCAGTGTCTCAGAAGAAACCGGACTTGTAGTTACCGCCAGAATTTTGATGTACTCTGCATCAAATACATTATGATAAAATTCATTTTCAATATTTCCGCAGGCCACACTGTTTTTTAGTTTTATCACAGAATCCACAGACTCCGGAGTGATAAAATGAATCAACCATACTTTATCCTGCATTGAGCTTCGGGTAAAGGGAGTATTATGTACGTCATAAAACAAAAGACTGTCCGGTAAGCGTCTTAAAATAGTATCTCCGCTTCCGGAAACATCAAAGACTTTTAATACTGGTTTAAACTTAGGATTTCCGCCCGCTTTTAGCAATAAAAATGCTGCCAAAGGCATGATAATAATCATAAGGGCGATAATGGCATTGATTCTGTGCTTTGGCATATTGGCTTTTTCTTTCAGTCCAAAACGAAGAAAGCCCCGGAAAGTTCGTTTTATTTCCACAATTCCCTTCCGCTTCTTTTATTTTATTGAAAAAAATGTTTCTTTTGTAACGTAAACAATCATTTATCTTACACGTTTCTAATTAAAAAAGACATTATGTTTGACAAAAGTAAAAACTTTGCGTATATAGGAGTAATAATGGGGTCGGTATTTATCTTTGCAGGCCTGGGCGCACTGATGTATCCGGATAATGCCTACCTGAGCGGGCTTACGCCTTCTCTCAAAAAGGTATTCTCCTTTATTATGCTGATTTATGGAGCATTCAGAGTATATCGTTCCCTGATTATTATCCTGCGGAAGGAGGGATAACCCGTTTTATTCTGTTCCGGCTTTTGTAGCTGTTTTTTAGTACATTCAATGCATTTAAAATTATGAAACGCTTTTGGTTATTTTATATTGGAATTCTGATTTTCCTTCCTGTTTTTAGTCAGCAGGAAATAGCCCGTCTGGAGTTGGGTAACAGAGACCCGAAACCAGAGTTTTATGAATACTGCCCTACAGACAAGGGGCTTGTAACCCTCGGCCCTATGACTACCGTTTCTACCCGCGAATATGGTCTTATTAAATATGACCAAAACCTGAAAAAGCAGTGGATGAAGCCGGTATTTGAACAAAATGGCCGAAAACATCTGGACCTGCTCACAGTAATCGGGGAGAATATTATGGTGTTTGTCTCTGAGTATTTCCCCAAAGAAAAAGTTGTCAAGACGTTTTATTCTGCCTATGACCTGAAAGGAAAAGCGATTATTGAAGATCAGGTGCTTACGGTATATCCGAATCAGACGGAACAGAAGGTGGATTTGAGTTATATTCTTTCACCGGATAAAAGAAAACTGCTTTGCTTCAAAGACTTAAGCCTCCGGAGAGAAGCCGATCAGGTAAAATATTATCTTTTTGATGATCAGGGAGAAAGAGAGCAGGACGGCGAAATCATCTTTAAATATACCGACGATAAATTTTCGCTCGTGGATTTAAGGGTCAGTAATGAAGGGAATATTTTTGCTTTGGGTAAACATTTCCCTGCCGGAAAAAATACTATGTCTGACAATTACCGTTATCTTTTGTTCCGGTATGACCGCAGCAATTCGAACCTGCAGGAAATCAAAATCGAATTTGATACAAAAATCATCACAGACCTGGCCTTCCGTCTGGACAAGGACGAAAATGTATATCTTGCCGGTTTTTATTCCAATATGAGTTCATCCCGGATTATCGGTACAATTTTCCGTAAAATCTCCGGCACAGGCCAAACCCTTACGGAAGCGGTGGAAGAATTTTCGGATGAGTTCAAAGCGAAGTTCCTCTCTCAGGGGCAAATCGAAAGAGGAAAGGAACTCGCCAATTTTTCCATGCATCATGACCAGAATGACAATGGCATTATCCTTCGGTCAGATGGGGGCGTTTTGCTGATGGCAGAAAGATATTATCAGACTTATCAGACCTTCCGGGATGTGTACGGCTACTGGACGCAGCAAACGATGCATCACTATGAAGAAGTAATTCTGACCTCTATTGACCCCTCAGGAAAAATCGAGTGGCACGCTATTGTAGATAAAAATCAGGTGGATTTGAATCCCTCCCGTTGTTCCTATTTTTATGCAATCGGAGAAAAGGGGGCTTATATATTTTATGATTATTCCCCCCGAAAACAAGGACCAAATGTATATTATAACCTCGTTGAAATGGACGGGCAAACCTCGGTCAGAATCCCGTTATTTAAGGATTACCGGTTCGGGAATGAGTATTATCCCCAGTTTAGCTATCAGGTAAGCAACAACGAAGCACTCATTGTATATTATACCCGAAACGGCAGAGGCCTCAGCATGGTGAGGATGAAAATTAATTAACGGCTGCCGCTTAGTTCCTTTATGGCATAGATTGCCTCCTTAAAATCCGGTTTTGCCTCCACTGCTTTTTTGTAAAATGAAAGAGCGGTGGTATTGTCTTTATAGTACTCATGAATGGAGCCCAGCATAAAATAAGCCTGAAAGTATTTTGGGTCAAGTGCTACGGTTTTCTCAAAATCTTTGATTGCCTCATCGTGTTTGTCCATGATAAAGTAAGTATAGCCTCTTTCATAAAAAGCCTGTACGAAAGAAGAATCTCCGGAAAGGGAAACGGTGTAAGCATCCACGGCTTTATTCATCGCTTCCATAAAAGGCTCTTTCTTAATGAGGACTTTGAGGCGGGTGGCATCTCCGAATAATTTTTTGGCCTTATAGTAATTGCCGAGCGGGTGACCCGGTTGTATTTTCAAAAGTGTTTCAATTTGCGTATTGGCCTGATCTTCGTTTTTGAGCACATTCATATACAAATCATACAACTGAATGTAGGCCTTGGAAAAAGCCGAATCTTTTTTGAGGGCTTCTTTGTAAAATGAAAGGGCTTTTGTTCCGTTTTTTTGTTGCTGATTCAGGTATCCTTTGGCAAAATAATAGATTGCCTGAGTGGAATCCCTGCGGATAGCCTGATTGAAAAGGTCATCTGCTTTGACATAGTTTTTTTGCATAAAAGCAATCTGTCCGAGCTGATAGGGGACTTCCGAATTAATCGTTCCCAGGGTCATGGCTTTTTCGAGCGACTCCACCGCCTTTGCGGTATCTTTGTCCAGACACGCATAATATCCTCTGAGGTAATATGTTTCTGAAATACTATCATTGATTTTCAGGGCTTTCTCTACATCCTGAATCGCTGCTTTCAGGCTGTCAAGGCGTAAATATACTTCGGAGCGGTCATTATACAGCGCGTAGTTGTTGGGGTTCATGCTGATTTGATGACTGAGGGAGGCCAGCCACTTTGCGGGGGACAATGAATCTTCTTTTGTCATTTTGATAGAATCTCCGGTAGCTTCTCCGTTTGTACTCCGGTTACTGCACCCGGTTTCGGTCAGTGTCATCGCTGCCAGAAGGCAGGTAATGATTAAAATAAAAACCCTTTTCATGGATGAATAATTTATTAGGGGCAAAGATAATGGGATTTCAGGGATTTCAGCGAAGAAAATTATTGCTGTATTACTTACTTTTCTCAGTATAAAAATGCAGGAAAGAAAAATCTTCTTTTCCAAGAGAAATACATTGTCTGTATTCATCAGAAAAAGAAGATTTCCGGTTTATCTGAAACAAGCACTATTTTTACAGGCTTGCCAACGATTTTCCTGTATAGGTTCTGGCATTCTCCAGTTTTTCCATTACTTCTGATACCCATTCAAGGTAATCCTTTTTATCGCCGGAAGGAATCGGCATAGCCTTTACGTCACTGATATGTGTGGAGGGATTTACCTGCTCACCATCTTTCCAGAACCGGAAACACAGGTGTGGACCGGTAGCAAGCCCGGTACTTCCCACATACCCAATGACTTCTCCCTGAGTAACTTTTGAGCCTTTCTTCATGCCTTTTGCAAACTTGGACATATGAAGATACTGCGTAGTATAGGTTTTATTATGCTTTACTTTGATATAGTTTCCGTTTCCGCTGTTGTAACCCATTTCAATAATCTCTCCGTCACCAATTGTAAGAATCGGAGTACCTGAAGGGGCGGCATAATCAATTCCCTGATGCGGGCGATAGATTTTTAATATCGGATGAAAGCGGCTGTTGGTATATCCGGAACTGATGCGGGAAAACTTCAGCGGAGCTTTGAGGAATGCTTTTCTGAGGCTGTTTCCGTTTTCGTCATAGTAATATTCTTTTCCGTCTACTTCATGTCTGAAGGCATAATGAGATTCTCCTTTGTGCACAAAACAAATGGCATAAATCGTTGAAACTCCAATGGATTGCCCGTTTGCCACCTGTTCATCATAAATAACCTTGAAGGTGTCTCCTCTTTTTACTTTAAAAAAATCAACGGCGCATTCTAAAATCTCGGCAGTTTTTTGTGCGATTTTTACATTGAGCCCTGCGTCATCCAAAGCGTTCAGAATCGTGGTTTCTACTTCTACTGCAACTTCTCTTCTGACGGTTTCTATTTCTTTTTTGTATTCAGTAATACAGATACTGTCTCTTACATCAAAGACCACGTATTCTTCCTTGCTTTTTTCGTAGATAAAATACTGTACAGCATCTTTTTCTTTATCCTTAAGCAGCGTAATCGGATTGCCGGAGGGAAGTTTACTTACATCAAGATGGGCGACAGCCTGCTTCATAATATCCTGAATAGCCTGTTTACTGATTTTATGGGCACGTAAAAAATCGATAAATTTCTGGTTTTTTTTCAGGGAGGACTTTACGATTTTGGTGTCGTAATCTACCACAAACCCATATAACTGATTCGAAATCCGGGTAATAGCTGGAGCCGGTATCAGAGCCTGTACTTCAACTTCCGGTTCAGACTCCATGCATCCTGATAATGCAGAGAATAATAACGCAGTTGCGAGGGTTTTAGAAACTATTTTTTTATATTTCATTTTTTGAAAAAATCTTTGTGTGGGATTATATCAGAACAATCCGGGACGAAATTAATATTTACTGCAAAATACTCAAATCATTTTCACATAAAAAAACGCTAAATCAACGTATTTCCTACATTTCTACATACAAGCTACATATTGAAGATATCTGCAGAAAAATGGAATATTCTTATTTAGTTTAGTTTAAATTTTGCTTTATACGCTCCCAAACTCTTTTTTTTAGCATAACTTTTTTCTGTTCTGTTAAATTCAAAGTGCCCGAAACGCTATAATCCGGACTATTAATGTCCTGGTATAAGCATTCATTTCAGAAAAAAAAAATTTTTCAGGCTTTTACAGGAAGAATTTGTGTTTTTACTTCCCCAAAACCAATTCTTATGCCTTCTTTTTCACACCACGCCTTCATAATTACAGTATCATAGTCCTGAATAAAGGTACGTTTACTTCCGTCAGCCATATCCACAGGCTTGGTTCCTTTCCAGGCTATCTCGAGCATAGAGCCAAATGAATCCTCAGTTGGACCGCTGATAGTACCGGAAGCCATCATGTCTCCTATGTTGAGATTACACCCATTGATTGTGTGATGCGCAAGTTGCTGAGCCATATTCCAGTAGAGATATTTATGATTAGAGCGGCTAACGGTCACGGCATCACTTCCTGCCGGCTGAATCTGCACTTCCAGATGAATATCATAATTTTTTTTGCCGGTATATTGAAGATAAGGCAATACTTCAGGATTCTGTACAGGGCCTTCCGTTTTGAAGGGTGCGAGTGCATCCATCGTCACCACCCAGGGCGAAACCGATGACCCAAAATTTTTGCCCAGAAACGGACCCAGCGGAACGTATTCCCATTTTTGTAAATCCCTCGCCGACCAGTCATTAAACACTACCATTCCAAAAATATGGTCTTCTGCCGCTTCAGTGCTTACACTATCCCCTAACTGAGTTCCTTTGCCGATTATAAAAGCCATTTCCAGTTCAAAATCCATTTGTTTGGATGGACCAAATACAGGAGGTTGTGCATCATCGGGACGGGTTTGTCCTTTGGGGCGGTGCAAAGGCTCTCCGGAAACCACGATAGAAGAAGCTCTTCCGTGATACCCTACGGGTAAATGTTTCCAGTTGGGCATAAGTGCATTTTCTTTGCCCCGGAACATAATCCCGACATTGGTTGCATGCTCTTCGCTGGAATAAAAATCGGTATAATCTCTTACATATACCGGCATCAGCATCTGCACTTCCTCTGCAGGAATCACAATGTGCTTTACCAAATTGGGGTTATCCTGTAGTGACGGGTTGTTTTTATGAAAAATCGTTTGTAAAAAAGTTCTTACGGATTGCCAAACGGGTTTTCCAAGTCCAATAAAATCATTGAGATACATTTTATTAAATACGTTTTCACGGATACCCAGTTCATTCATCAGCCCGCTCGAATACAATGCGGACAAATCAATTACATAGTTACCCAGCGCAACTCCTGCACGGGGAGTTAAGGTTGCTGTTTTAAAAATACCAAAAGGTAAATTTTCAAGGGGAAAATTGCTGTTTTTTTCTACCGGAAGCCAGGATTCTGTCATTTTGTTTTTTTAATAGAACGATTATATTCAAATATCGGGCGCAAAATTACATTTTTATCCTTGATTTGAGGAATATCTTTGGAAAAAGTAGTACCTTCGTTAAGAAAAATATTTTTCTTTGATTCAGAGATGAATTCCTTAAAATTATAATATTACAATGTATATGAAATTTAAAATCCTTATTACATCATTCTTGTTTACCCTCTCTTTGTTTTCCTGTACAAAGGAAAAAGAAAATCAGGAATCCGGACAAAAGTCAGAAGAACCCGGCCAAAGTACTACGGCTGCAGTAAAATCCGTGAAAATGTGGAAGGCAGTTGTGGACGACCTGAGAGTCCGCGAAAAACCGGAACTGAATGGAAAAGTCATCCTCAAAGTCCCGTATGGAACCCTGATGGATGACCTCAATGATAAAACCCCTTATGAAACAGAAGTGGAGCTTCAGGGAGTAAAAACCAAAGCCCCCTGGATAAAAATCAGAACCCGTCAGGGACAGGAAGGGTGGGTGCATGGAGCGGCTGTGGTGATTTGTGATGTTTATACTTCATTATATCAGACCACCCCGCAGGATACAATGATGGTCACGCCTTTTAATCAGGCTCTCAGTAAACTACCTCTGGATCAACCCGAATCAATGGGGAAAGCGGTGGAAGAATGGGTAAGTTTTACCAACGGAAAACCGGTAACTGTCGCAGATTTTGCTATGATAAAACTGATGGAGTTTGGGAGAAAAATCACAGATACATCATGGGAATGGAAGCAACTGAAGGACTTCTCTGAATCCGAGAATAAAGGATTATGGGTAGAAAAACCGGAGTGGCATGCAAATATGGACTATAATGACTATACCCGGAATCTTGCCAGAAACGGACTTGTTCTTGACAGTGAAGAAGGAATGACTTTCGTACAAACTGACCCGGCTTTTTTACTCCGCAAAGCAGGCGACAGGGTTTCACCCGCAATGAAAGCCTATCTGGCGCTGGAAGAGGATGAAGTCAAAAAAAGGGTTGCCGGAGACGGAGGCCTTACTGTCTCTGCCAAAGAACTCGCACGGAGAACGGTAGAATGGGAAAAGTTTAATCGGCAATACCCGGGTTTTACAGGATTTTTAATATCAGAAAACTACTTCCGGTGGGGCCTTTGCACCCTTATAACGGGACTTGATAATACACCCGCATTCAATTATGATGACCAGCTGCTGAATGATGAGTTCAAAGAGGCTTATGAGTGGGTGATAGCCAATCATCCGGATACGAAAACCGGAAAAGCTGTCAAAGAAATATATGATATTCTGAAACGGGAAGGCATGAAGTCCGGTCCGGAACATCAGAAAAGTTCCAAAAAACTTCAGGCAACCTACGGAAATCTCGAGATTCTGTAAAAAAGGTAAAAAACAACCATTTTGTTTAAGGAGACGTTATTTTAATTAAACAAATTAATCACTCATTCTCATGAAAAAAAAAATTAGACTCTTTGTGTTTTTCCTTATCCTTCAAACGGTTGCTTTTTCTCAGATCAGCAATAATATTTTTGGTATTGCCAGAGACCCGAATACGCTTTACCTTGCTACAATCAATCCCGGTACAGGGGTTTCGACGCATATCGGCTCTCAAAGTATCGGCAATATCCTTAGTATTGGAGGTGCTGCACTGAATCCCTATTCAAATACCTATCATTATTTCGGATTTAATACGATTGAATCCGTGGATATAGCAACAGGAAACCTGGTTAGCTCTGTTCAGACGAGTAATCCTTTGGGGCAATCCTATTTTGATTTCCCTCAATTCAATAATAGTGACAGCATTATTTACGGATTATCGAGAAGGTACTATTATGATAGTGTATTGATGACCAATGTCGGGGAAGTGCATTTGGCGAGTATAGACCCGGTTTCCGGTTTAATTTCTCAAATCTCCGGCAACTCTGTCGGTAATGGAATACTGATGAATTCAGGAAGTGTATTAGACCCCTATCAGATGGTCTATTATTATTCTACCGGTGCTACACTCATGGGGTTAGATATATATAATGGGGCCATTTACAGTAATCCGACCCTGACTTTTACCAAAGGAAATTTTTTTGCCAATATGGTATTTAACTGCTCCGACAGCCTGATTTACGGACTTATTCAGTATAACCATTATGATTATGTATATTCTCCCATAGATTCTTCCATTATCAGCCAGACACTGAATCTGGATTCGTGTGCATTATGGCTCGGGACAGTAAATCCGTCAACCGGGGTGGTAACCAGAATTTCCGCAAGTTCTGTAGGAATCAGCTATTCTCTGAACGCAAGCGCAACCATTAACCCCAATACACAAGTGTATTATTTTCAAAGTGAGGCGGGCTTAACGGGAGTCGATATTGTAACGGGTAATGTATTAACCCAGCAAACCGTTTCCAATGCGAATGGATCGTTATATTTTGATTTAATGCGTCATTACCAGAATTGTTATGGTGCAGTAGAAACCCGTTTCCCGGAGGCAAGTACCAATATATCCAATCAAAATTTTCCTCAGTCTTTTGAAATCTATCCTAACCCCGGAGAAACAAAAATAAAACTGTCTTCTTCTTCGGAAATTGAGCTTGTAGAATTTATGGACATCACAGGAAGAATTGTGAGCCGGCATTCCCTACATTTGAATACAGCGGAAATAAACGTAAGCAGTTTGCCAAAGGGAGTGTATATTGTGAAGGCCTATGCCAAAGAGGGAGGATTGGGTTTTGCTAAATGGGTGAAAAACTAATTAT
Source organism: Bacteroidia bacterium (assembly GCA_019695295.1). Lineage (GTDB taxonomy): Bacteria > Bacteroidota > Bacteroidia > J057 > J057 > JAAFHL01. The sequence goes on from JAIBAH010000049.1 coordinate 29,625, forward strand.
ATGTTAGTGCTTTCATTCATAAGGATTTACCGTCAGTAAAGACCTGCAATATAGAAATATCGAAAATTCATAGAGCATTCGGATTTTGCATCTGAGTACTGAAGTATTCATTTGCCCGGAAATCCTTATTCCCGGTAGCCCTTATGACAAGTGAAAATCTCTAAAGCAGTATAAATTTCTGATTATTTAAAAAAAAATCATATTTCTCAAAACATTTAATATTTTGTTGTGTTTAATCTTTATATATCAAAAGTTAAACAAAATTAATATGAATTACCTTTTTATTTCTACCAGACTTCAAAAAATTGCTACTGCAATTGTATTACTGTTTTTAAGTTTTTCCGCTTCCGCGCAAACCAATGTTTACTCCGACATTATTGCGACAAGTCCCAATCATACATATCTGGCAGCCGCACTTCAGCAGGAAGGCCTAGATGTTGTATTACAAGACCAGAATGCTTCCTACACCGTATTCGCACCAACCAATGCTGCATTTGATAATTTA
>JAIBAH010000050.1 GCA_019695295.1 Bacteroidia bacterium
CGTGGACATTCCCTGATCGAGCCATGCAAGAATCCCTGTGCCGTTAACACCGAGGACTTTTCCGGGAGTACCGGCAGGGAAGGAATACACTTTTCCGTTTGCGTCCACCCACACCATTTTGTCGGTGGCAGCAGAAGCGGCAAGTGCAGTTTGAAGGTCGTCAACACGGAAAGTTCCGGCTACATGGAGTTTCTCGACAGGAGTGGATGTACCAACGCCTATATTTTGGGAGAGCCCCACATTAAAACAAGTTAAGAACAAGGTCAGAGCGAGAAAAATGTGCTTTTTTTGCATTTAAAATTATAGATTTGTAGAAAGTTTAGAATATAAGTTGGTTTATGATTAATTAATTAATTTAAAGTCGAACCAAAGCAAGAGATAATTTTTTAAATTTTTATTTTAATGGCAAATATAATAATATTATCTTTAATATAAAAAAAATATTAAAAACCCCTAAAAAATAGTTGGATTTAATAAGATTTCGGATTAAAAACTGTACCAATACAGAAAAATATGGATTTTTTTTAATACATCAGGAGTTATTTATTATATATTCATATGGATACCAAACAAATTATAGAATGGTTACTTGAAGGAGATATTTCTATTCAGTACCAGACTTACCGGGACTTGATGGAAACTGAGAAACCGGAACTGCAGAAGAAGATTGAAACTCAGGGCTGGGGATTGCAATTTTTCTCAAAACGTAATCCGGGTGATGGCTGGGGACAACGCTTTTATCAGCCCAAATGGATTTCCACGCATTATACTTTGCTCGATTTAAAAAACCTGAATATTGCTCAGGATAATCCTTTGATAAAAGAAATCATTCATACTATCCTTACCACTGAAAAAGGCCCTGACGGGGGAATTTTGCCCATTGGAACAGTTAAAAAATGCGATGTATGCGTAAATGGGATGTTTTTAAATTATGCAGCTTATTTTCTTTCAGAGGAGGAAAAATTAAAATCAGTGATTGATTTTCTGCTTGCTGAGAAAATGAAGGACGGAGGATTCAATTGCCTTTCCAACAGGTCTGGCGCAACTCACAGTTCACTCCATTCTACAATTTCGGTTCTGGAGGGAATTCTGGAATATGAACGAAATGGATATACCTACAGACTGGATGAGTTGATTGAAGTAAAAAAGGCTTCTCATGAATTTATATTAATGCATAATCTGTTTCTTTCTGACAAAACCCATATGATCATCAACCCGAATTTCTTAAAATTGTATTATCCCTCAAGGTGGTACTACGATATTCTCAGGGCTATGGATTATTTTCAGAATGAAAAAAGAGCTTACGATATCAGGATGCAAAATACAATAGATGAGCTGTTAAAAAAAAGAACAAAATCAGGATTGTGGAATCTCTCTTCAGGACATCCCGGAAAAGTACATTTTATCATGGAAGAAGCCGGAAAACCCAGTCGCTGGAATACGCTTCGGGTTCTGAGAGTCCTGAAGCATTTTGGTATTTCCATTTGAAACAGTGCTTTCTGTTATTTCTGAAAAATCTTTTTACCTTTGCCTTTGAATCTGTTTCACAATAAAATTATGAAAGCGTACCGTTTTACTATATTACTAATACTTTCCATTACGCTCGGTAGCGTGTGCGGAGTAGTATGGGGAAAAGAAACCCAATGGATGAAGCCTTTTGGAGATATTTTCCTTAACCTGATGTTTACAGTAGTAGTGCCTCTTGTATTTTTTTCCATCTCTTCAGCGGTTGCAAGCATTGAAAATGGAAAAAGATTAGGGAAAATTATGGCAAGTATGCTCACGGTTTTTGTCATTACCGGAGTAATTGCCTCGCTCATCATGATTGCAGGCGTGATCGTTTTTCCACCGGCAAAAGGGCTTGTACTGGAAATGAAAGCACCTGAGAACGCAGAGTCCTTTAGTGTATCCCAGCAGATTGTAAACGCCCTTACAGTAAGTGATTTTTCTATGCTTCTGTCTAAAAAAAATATGCTGGCACTCATTGTTTTTTCTGTTTTGACAGGGTGGGCAGTTTCTCATACGAAAGAAAAAGGAAAAGCATTTGGTGAATTTCTGAAATCCGGAAATGAAATTTTTCTTCAAATCATTCACTACATCATGTATTATGCGCCTGTCGGATTGTTTGCGTACTTTGCTTTTCTTGTAGGAGACTTAGGCCCTCAGTTATTAGGCTCAATGGCAAGGGCAATGGCATTATTTTATCCGCTATCGGTACTATATTTTTTCATTGCCTTTAGCATTTATGCATTTTGGGCAGGCGGCAAAAATGGATTCAACCGGTTCTGGAAATACATTCTTCCTCCTTCACTGGTTGCGCTTGCAACCGGAAGCAGTATGGCCACAATCCCTTCCAATCTGGATGCAGCTGATAAAATTGGTACCCCAAAGGATATCAGCGAACTCGTAATTCCCATTGGTGCAACGATTCATATGGAGGGCTCTTGTCTTTCTGCTATCCTTAAAATTGCGGTTCTGTTCGGTATTTTCGGAAAGGATTTTGCTGACCCCTATACTATCCTGACGGCTACAGGAGTAGCTATTTTGAGCGGTACGGTAATGAGCGGTATTCCGGGAGGTGGATTTATTGGCGAAATTCTGATAGTGAGTTTGTTTGGATTTCCGCCTGAGGCTCTGCCTGTAATCACTGCTATCGGTACCCTTGTGGACCCTACGGCCACGATGGTGAATGCAATAGGGGATAATGTAGCCGGAATGATGGTAGCACGCATTGTTGAAGGAAAAAACTGGATGGAAAAACCCCTTAATGGGTAAGTATGCCTTCATAAAACCCGTTTCAGGAGAGAAATACAGCATAAATAATTCATGATTTTTTCAAAAAAGATTTATAATTCCGGAATACTTTTACTCATTCTGTTAACCGCCTGCGTTATCAGATTCTGGAAATATGGGTCTCTCCCTTTTACCCATGATGAGTTGAGTATGCTTGCCCGCCTTCGTTTTCAGGATTTTTCGGAACTCATCGAAAAAGGCGTAAAACCGGATGGACATCCCGCTGGTGTACAGGTTTTTATGTGGTTTTGGGTGAAAATTTTCGGGTGGTCTGAAATGAGTGTGAAACTTCCTTTTATGCTAATGGGAACAGCCTCGGTATATCTTGGGTATCTGAATGGTAAAAAATGGTTTTCTGAATCTACGGGACTGCTTACCGCAACTTACATTGCTGGCTTACAATATTGCATTACCCTTGGAAGTCAGATTGCAAGGCCTTACGCAAGCGGTTTGTTTTTTTCTTTGTTTTTGATGTTATTTTGGCATAAAATCGTTTTTCCAAAATCCGTTAAAAAACCTCAAAATACTGATTTTCTTTTTTTTATACTATTCAGTTTTCTGAGTTGCTATAATCATCATTTTAGCTTATTGTTTACAGGAATTGTAATCCTAACGGGGGTTTTCTTTTACAGGTCTCTTCCCGTTAAGAAGTATTTTTTTAGTGTTTTCATAATTGCTATTTTGTACCTTCCGCATTTATCTGTATTTTTTCATCAGCTTTCTACTGGCGGAATTGGCTGGCTGCCAAAGCCGGACTATACCTTTTTCATTTATTATTTCACCTATCTTTTTCATTTTTCAGGGATCTTAATACTCTGGACACTGGTAGTGGTACTGTCCGGAATTTTCTTTTATTATAAATCAAGGCAGGAATCCTCCGTTTTTTTACTTCAAAAAAGATTAGTGCTGTTAGTTTGGTTTTTGTTGCCGCTTATTACTGGATATGCTTATTCTGTATTGCGTTCCCCTGTGCTTCAGGCTTCCATGCTGATTTTTAGTTTTCCCTGTTTCCTGATATTGCTTTTTTCTTTTCATAATCAGGAAAAAAAGTATCAATTTATGCTGGTGAGTATTTCTCTGATATTGTGTCTGTTTACGCTGATGGACAAAAGGCAGCACTTCCAGACAATGTATCATCAGCCTTTCAGGCAATATCATGCTTTTGGGGGCCATGCTCAGTCTTCCGCCGGTAAAACGCCTTTGGTAATCCTGAATGTAAATCCGGATTATGTGCGGTATTACGATACAATGCCCGTAAAACAGCCCCTCATTTTTAAAACCCTGGCTGAAACGGCAGGAGAGGTCAGGCAATGGAAAAAGGTGCTTTCAGAGATAAAGGAAACTGACCTTATTCTCGGAGGTGTACCGAAAGAATATATTTTGGCGGCACAAACGGTTTTTCCCTATATGTTACGAAAAGAAGAAGGATTTACCTATGAAGTGTATCATCTTTCTAAAACGCCCGTTTCCACTAATGATTCTGTAGAACTAATTTTTGAGCAAAAAACCAATACACAAACCGCTGTTTTTCTTCCCGACGAAATTCCTTTTTCTGCCTGGATTGAACTAACCGCTGATGTGCAGACAGACAGTGTATCCGGACAGGAAAAAGTTCGGATGGAAATATGGCAAAAAGATAAAAAAATCGGAGAAAGAAGCATAGAAGTAAAGCATTTTGCAGAAAAAAACACCGGTTTACAAACCGTTTACCTTACAGAACGGTTACGTCATATATTTTCACCTTATCAATCCAGAAAAAATGCCTCGGTAAAAATTTTCTGGGAGGGCGGAAATCCACCTGAATTCCAATTAAAAATAACGGAAGGAAATCCATTGATTTATGGCCTTTTGTACAATATACAATAAATAAATTATGATATACCCGGTAGTTCTGCTCAGGAAGGGAAAAGAAAGAGCGTTAATTATGAGACATCCCTGGCTTTTTTCAGGGGCGATTCAGCACGTTAAGGGCAAAGCAAAAGAAGGGGACATTGTTGAAATACATTCCGATAAAGGCGAAACGCTGGGGTTTGGATTCTATAATCCTGAATCTCAGATTCGGGTTAAATTATTTCAGTCAGGAAATGAAGTACGGGTCTTTGATGATGCATACTGGATGTCTAAATTTCATCAGGCATATACTTTAAGAAAAGCCGTAATCAATCCGGATTTGACGAATGGCTACCGTTTGTTTCATGCGGAAGGCGATTTTTTGCCCGGAATTATTACCGATATTTATGCGAAAACAGCGAGCGTTCAAATCCGCACAAAAGGAGCGGAGCCGCTAATTCCCCTTTTGGTAAAATTTCTGACAGAAACAGCAGGCTGTACTTCGGTCTATCATAAAAAAGAAGAAAAAGAAGGCGTTTGGCTGCAGGGAAATGAAACCGGAGCTACGGAGTTCATGGAAAATGGAATTCGTTTTTGGGTGGACGTGGTAAATGGACAGAAAACGGGCTTTTTTCTGGATCAGCGCGACAACCGGGAAAAAGTGAAACAGTTTTGCAAAGAGAAAACCGTTTTGAATGCTTTTTCCTATACAGGTGGATTTTCCGTTTATGCACAGGCTGGAGGCGCAAAAAAAGTAGTTTCCCTGGATATTTCTGCAACGGCTACTGATGCCTGCAAGCAAAATATGGACCTGAATTTTCCGGACTCCCATCACGAAATCATCACAGCGGATTGTTTCAGGTATCTGAAGGAAATGCCCGAAGGAGAGTATGATTGTATCATTCTGGACCCTCCGGCTTTCAGTAAACACATTTCTACTGTAGATAATGCAGCAAGAGGATATAAAGAAATTAATCTGAAGGCTTTTCAGAAAATTAAGCACAACGGAATTCTGTTTACTTTTTCCTGTTCTCAGCATATTGACAGGGATTTGTTTCAGAAAATCGTGTTTGGTGCCGCTGCAGACGCGAAAAGAAATATCCGGATTCTTGCCCATCTTTCACAGGGAGCGGATCATCCCGTAGATATTTGTCACAGAGAGGGAGAATACCTGAAAGGTCTTATCCTTTGGGTGGATTAAAAGAGGGTTAAACGATTTTTTTGAAATTTAAAGAAATAATGGAACTAAAGTTTTATAAATATCAGGGAACGGGCAATGATTTTATCATGATTGACAATCTTCGTTCCAACTTACAAAATCATCTTTCTGCCAATCAGATTAAATTTCTCTGTGACAGGCATTTTGGAATTGGGGCAGATGGATTGATTCTTCTTACTGCTGCTGAAAATGAAGATTTTCAAATGATTTATTATAATTCAGACGGAAACGAAAGTTCAATGTGTGGAAACGGCGGACGTTGCGTTACGGCTTTTGCGCAGAAAATGGGAATAAACAGGAACGCTTATCGTTTCATGGCGATTGACGGACTGCATGAATCTTTTATAGAGGGGGAGGTGGTGCACCTGAAAATGGGAAAACCTTCCGGATTTCAGTTTCTTGATACCAATTCCATGTGGATTAATACAGGCTCCCCGCATTATGTAAAACTATATGATGAGTCCGTTAATGATTTGGATGTGAATAAATTAGGATCAGAGATAAGATACAGCTTAGCTTACCTCAATCAGGGTGGAACCAATGTGAATTTTGTGAATATTACAGAGAAAAACCGATTAACAGTCCGGACCTATGAAAGGGGGGTGGAAGCGGAAACCCTGAGTTGCGGAACGGGAGTTACGGCTTGTGCTTATACCTATATCATTTGGAATAATAGTATTGAGGAAGTGAAAATTGATACTCCCGGGGGAGAATTAACCGTAAAGGTAACGCATTTTAATCAACCCGATGAAGAAGTCTGGCTGATTGGAAAAGCAGAGTTTGTATTTGAAGGGACGATTTCTGTATAATAGGGGAGAGGTTAGGGTTACTCTTTCGTTTTCATCGTAAAGGGAAACCCAAAAGTCGTAAAATCTAATCCGGAAGCGGTTTTTTCCTGCCTGAAAGAGCCAGTGCTCAGATGGAAAGGATGTGTTTCCAGCTCTTCCAGCTCAAGAACCGGCGCAACGCAAACCGAAAGGCCTTCCAGAATTGACATCCACTCGCCTCTGGAGCGGGTTTTAAAGAGTACTTCTACCGGTTTTTTGTCAAAAGCATGAGCCATGAGTTCCAGTTCGTTGTTTCGTTTCCATTCGGGTCTGCCCAAAACATCACACAACTGATTCCAGAACTTCATTTCCAGTGCTCCTACTGCAAGCCATTTGCCGTCAAGGCATTCATAAACCGCATAATTTACAGAAGTCAGCCCATTTATCAGATTAAACTCCCGGTAATTCAGCCTGCTTTTGTGTAATGAATAGGGAACGGTCAGTACGGGTAATACAGAACGGCTGATATTGATATCCAAATAGGCACCTTCTCCGGTATTTTGCCTGTGAATTACCGCTCCTAAAACCCCGATAACTGTCATATAAGACCCTCCGGCAACATCTGCAAGCTGAAATCCGGGTACAACGGGTTTTCCTTTTTCGTCTTTCATCAGGCTCAGTAAACCCGAATAAGCAAGATAATTGATATCGTGCCCTGCGGAATCCCTCAGAGCCCCCTCTTGTCCGTATCCTGTGACAGAGACATAGATAACAGAAGGATTTATCTCACATATTGCCTGATAGCCAAGTCCCCAGGAATCCATTGCACCCGGCCTGAATTGTTCAATCACCACATCCGCCTTTTCGATGAGCGCGAAGACTTCCTTTTTTCCTTCTTCTGAATTATAATTGAGAATCCGGTCTTCTTTGAGGTGATTCAGCATCTTAAACAACAGTGTCCCGCCTTCCGGCAAAGGAATTCCGCTGTTACGGGTATAATCCATTCTGTGTGGACTTTCTATTTTTGTGACTTCAGCCCCCATTGCAGCGAGCAATCCGGTTGCCACAGGCCCTGGAAGCATACGGCTGAAATCAATGATTTTTAGTCCTCCAAGCAGATTCATACTGGCCTTTTCTGAAAGTGGGTTACTCGGGCTTGATTGTATAATTCCATACTTCTTTTCCCTGTATATCCAGTAGTTTCATGTTGAGTTGTCTTTCTTTTTGGGGGCCGGTAATCTGCATTATACCAAAATTGCGTGCACCGTAGTGAGAACCCGGAACCCTGTACGAATTTTCCTCCTTTGAAGCGTCATAAGCACTGGAAGTAAGGGGCGAAACCGTCCAGTCATATACTTTCAGTGTTTTTCCTGAAGGGCTTTTTACCTCAGTCACAGAAAGCTCAGAGTGATGACGGTCTCCCGTAAGGAAGATTACATTTTTGATTTCTTCTTTTGCGATTTTATCCAGCAGGTAAGTTCTTTCATGCTCCGCAATATTAATCAGGGTTTCATAGTTTTTGAGACTGTTGAGCACCTGACCGCCCACGAGTACAAACTTAAAAGTAGCTTTTGACCCGATAAGAGACTCTATGAGGTAGTCCAGTTGATTTTTACCAAAGTAATCTCTTTTTTCAGATTTCATATCGTTGGGAGAGCGGAACCATCGGTCGTCTGTCATAAAAAACTGTACATCTCCCCATTCATAAAAGGATTCTGTTCCCTCTCCGTTTCTGCCACAGGAAGGATTAGCCCAGAAGTCCTTGAAGGCTTTACGGGTGATTTCTTTGCCTGTAAAGGTGCGGTCACTGTCATTGGGGCCGTAATCGTGGTCATCCCAGATAGCCAGATTGACAGAACTGCCCAGCAGGGGTTGCATTTCCGGGAGTGAGCGGGTGTGTGTGTAACGGTGATAAACACCGGTTTTGCTATACCAGTCCACCTCCCTGAGGTATGTATTGTCTCCCAGCCAAAGGGTAATATCCGGACTTTGTTTTGCCATTGAGGTGAAAATTTCATAATTGCCTCCGTATGGATTTCCCCCTTCTTTTACGGGTCTGTCATATTGAGTTTCATTGACATAAACACAACTTCCCAAAGCGATTTTAATTTCAGGAGGAGCCGTTCTGTGCTGCCAAAGGGCGGGTGTTTTAAAGTAAAGCGGATAATTGACTACGGTTTCTTTGCCATTGATGTACACCCGGTAGAAATATTTCCTGCCCGGCTCAACTTCATCCGCAATCAGATGTGCAGTATATCCATCCTCTTTCAGAGTTTCTTTTTTTTCGGTTTCTTTGAGTGTTTTGGGATTATCCGAGTCCCAGTATTCAATTTGTACCGAAGCGGAGTTTTTGGTTTGCACCCAAAGCATTACTTCTTTACTGTACGCATAGCCGACCATCGGGCCGGATTGAAGCTGCGCAAAAAGGCCCCAACAGTAGGCTATTAGAAAAAATAAAAATAAATTTTTTTTTAGCATTTTATTGTTTTATAAAAATTGTTTCAAATATCAAATAACTTAGTCTGCCCCACTCTTTTTAACCGCCAACTATCTTGTCCCACACGTTCTGCTATGTCTTCTAATACACTTAAAATAGTTTGACTTTCTGGTGTCGTTCCATTTTTGAGAAGGGGTAATATTGCTAATACAATTTCGTCAAAATGCGGACTCTTGCCTTCTCTCTCCAATCGTCTCAAATAACTGATTAAATAATATTTGATACGTAGTCTAACATCGATATGCGTTGCAAACTTTGTATTTTTCCTGATGGTAAATTGCTCGGTTGCATTATCATAATCAAATTTATCAAGCAGTATTGGCGTTAAGTCTGTGTATTCTTTTTTCAATAAGTCCAAGAAGCCGAGTTCAAGTCCTTTAATAATAAGTTCGTCATTGATTTGTTCCAATGTTGCACCATTGTATTTGGCAATTATTCCTTCGATAGTTTGCATTACAATTTCAGAAATGTCTAAACCCAAATTAGCTTTCATAATTGCCCTTGGATTGCGAACCTTTCGGAAATTGATAATTAATTGTCCTGATAAAACTGTAAAAGGATTTTGTCTTTTCTTAAAACTTGTCTGACCGTTTTTTTGTGCAACAGCACCGGCATATTCAAAACCACAACTTTCTGCTGTGTCAATAATTAAGTGCCAAAATTCAGGGTCTTTATGAGCAAAGACAAAAGAAAGCCAACGGTCATATTTAAGCACACGATACATTTCTTTAATGCTTTGTGCCATTAATTGGTTGTATTCATCTTTGCTTTTATCGTGTTCTCCGCCTTCAATCGCTTCGTCCTTAAAGTCTTGTTCAGTTACTTCTAGATCAAGCCAAGCGTTCCACATTGCAGATAAATCCAAGTAAGGAATTTTCTTTCCGTATGGTGGGTCAGTATAAATGTAATCAACAGTTTCTTTAGGAATGAATTTTAGATTAGTCGCAGTGCCTTTTAAAATTTGTGCATTTGAAATAGTTTTTTCGTTAATGAAATATTCCATCTCTTTTTTTGCATCTCTAATTTTCTCAAAACGAAGTTTAAAATATTTCATTACATCTACATCAACTGGTTCGGGAGCAAGTCTGTAACGATAATATCTAAATGCACTTGCATCACCTTGTCCGTCTTTGGTGGCGATTTTAGAAGTATGATAAGTTAAGTTAACTTTTGTGACAAGTCCTGAAAACATGAGCAGTAATGAGTTGCGAATATTTTCATTTGACTGTTTTAAAATAATTGATTTAAGAAGTCCTAATTGTGCAGTTTGTTTATCACTAAACAGTTTGTCAACGGTCGGCACATCAGAGCCTTTTGGCAATGGAAGCGGTTTTGGTCCAGAGTATTTTTTTAAGGCTTTCTTTATTTCGTCTTCTGTTTTTGGTTCTTTCTTTACATACTCTTCTTTTACTTCGTTGAATGCCTGAGTTAAGTCAGATTGTTTTACTGGTGCTATTAAAGATTGAACCAAAAAAACAGCCATTGGATTTAAGTCAATATTGATTGCACTTCTACTATTCATAAGTGCTTCAATTGCTGTAATACCACTTCCGCCAAATGGGTCAAGGACTAAATCACCGGGTTTGCTAAAATTCTTAATGTATTCAGCAACAACATTCCAAGTTTGTTTTGTGAAATAACCGTGCACACCGAAGTGCCGCCTTGCCGCACGTTTCTTTACTGGTATTTCTTCAAGTAGTGGTCTATTGTTGTAATCAAAGCCAGTTTTATATGCGTTTTTGGGTTCGTAAACAAAGTTCTTACCCACTTGAAAACTTGTTGGTGCCAATAGTAATTTTAAGTCATACCAATTAGCTTCAATATTTTCTAATTCAAAAAAGAGAACAGGCTTGTCGGTGTCGGCTGTTCTGTAAACTGAAAACTCTAATCCATTACAAAGCGTAAAGTAATTACTTCTTATTTCGGGGTGTGTTGCGTAACTAAAAACCTGCTCAACATTGTCGTCATTAATTATTTTTTGATTGGGTGCTTTTGCGTCCAAAACCCAAGCAAAATTATTTTCAACTTTTAGAGCATAGTCTGGCACAAGATTAATTGGTCGCTTTTTGCTACCAATTTTTAAAAAAGGGTGTTGAAGCGTCTTACTGCGAACAATATTTTCCTGTGTGTAACCAAGTTCTTTTATAATTGGAAGTATTATTACTTCTCTAACGCTGTCTTCTTTGAAGTCAGGGTCATTAGCTATTTTCTTGAAGTCCAGCTGTCCGAATAATTTTTCTTTTGTGATATTTTCCATTTGATTGCAAACTACTTATAAACTTATTTTTCCTCTAATCAAAGCTCTTACAATCTGCACTGCATTCGTTGCTGCACCTTTTCGGAGGTTATCCGCTACAATCCAGAGATTTAACCCTGAAGGAATCGAAGTATCCCTACGGATTCTGCCTACAAAAACTTCATTTTTTCCTTCTGCAAATAAAGGAGTAGGATATTCCGCCTTCAGGTCGTTTTCCATTACTGTTACTCCTTCCGTATTTCTGAGGATTTCCTTTACTTCTTCCATTTCAAAAGGTTTTTCAAATTCTATATTTACAGATTCAGAATGACCGATTTTTACAGGCACTCTTGCGCACGTTGCGGTAATACGTAAAGAAGCATCTCCCAATATTTTACGGGTCTCATTAACCATTTTCATTTCCTCTTTGGTGTAATCATTTTCCGTAAAAACATCACACTGAGGAATGACATTCCCTTCAATTGGATGGGGATATATCATCCTGGGACTTTCTCCTTTTTTCTCTCCGTTGAGCTGATCCATAGCGGCTTTACCGGTACCACTTACACTTTGATAAGTAGAGATAACCAGTCGCTTGATTGTAAATTCTTTATGAAGCGGAGCAAGTGCCATTACCATTTGAATCGTAGAGCAATTGGGATTGGCAATGATTTTCGCATTTTGGATTGTATGAAGATTGATTTCCGGCACTACCAAAGGGACATCTTCATGCATTCTCCATGCAGAAGAATTATCGACCACAATAGTTCCCACTTCCGCAAAACGGGGCGCATAGGTTAGACTGGTCTGCCCACCGGCCGAAAAGAGGGCAAAATCCGGTTTCATTGCAATTGCCTCCTCCATTCCTTTTACGGTAAAAGCTTTGCCTTTGAAATAAATTTGTTTGCCTACAGAATTTTCTGAGGCAACCGGAATTAATTCGCTGATTTCAATATTGAATTCTTCAAGGACTTTGAGCATCTCCGTTCCAACAAGCCCGGTTGCTCCTATGACTGCAACTTTCATTTTTTGGTATCTGTTTTAAAATGATTGCAAAAGTAATAAAAAGTAGAGGAAATGAAATAAAAAAAGAAAAGGAAAAGAGGTTTTATTCTTTTCCTTTTCTTTCCTGTTTTAGCAGCGAATCTTTATTTGATTACAACTCCCGTGGCTTCGAAACGTAGCTCTTCCTTTGGTGCAGTAAACTTCTTTTTAGCTTCCTCTTCGCTCATTCCTCCGTCCACAGCATAATGCACCAATTCCTCTACACTCGTTACATTAATGAATGCTTTTCCTTCCATTACCGCGGTTTTGCCTGCACAGTTTTTAGGAACAAAAAAACCATAATCCTTAAATGTAACCTTCATATCGCTTTCACCGTTTTTTACATCCATCCAGCAACCTTTTGCCTGACAGGAGGCAGTAATTGGAGCCTCAATTTTGATTCCTTCCACCGATTTCTGACCATTCATTTTGGCTACCAGTTCGGTTACCGGAATTGCTCCGTCGGGCGTTATTTTAGTACCAAATGTACCTGTTCCGTCTGCACTTACAGGTTGAGCGGATTCTTTTCCACCGTCATGACTATGGCCTTCCTGGCTGCCTTTACATCCCCAAAGGAGTAAAGAAATACTAAAAACACATACTACTAAAAATCTCATATTTTTGTAACTTAATAATGTATTGAAAACGCCGGCAAAATTACGGATTTTTATTAAATCCACCTTTATTTTCTGAGATTTTTCCCGATTTTTTAATTTTGTTCATTCTCCCTCCTGAATGCGGAGAGTTTCAGGTATTGGAATGTAACGCAACCCGATTTCCTTCACTGTCTAAAATTACAGCCATGAATCCCCACTCAGGAGAAATAATCGTTTTCGGACGAAGGATTTTTCCACCACTGGATTCTACTTTATCCAGAACCGGTTGTAAATCCGGGTCACAATTCAGATAAATTAATACTCCTGTCTCTGAGGGGATATAGTCTGAAGGGCTATAGCAGATGGCACCCGACAGTTTTCCGTTTCCATTCTCATTGGGAAAAGTCCCCATTTTAAATCCTCCGAAATCCATAACGTCCAGGGTAACTCCGAAAATAGTTTCATAAAACGTTTTACCTCTTTCAAAATCTGTAACAGGAATTTCGAACCAGTTTAACTTATTGTTCTTTGCATTCATGATATTTTATTAGTATTAAATGTATAACAGCTGTAAAAATAAAGAAAAAGAGATTTCAAGCCTTTTCAGATAATATTTCAGATATTTTTTCTGATTTTCAGCTTAAAATCTCTTTGTTGAATAAATGCCTTATTCAAAATCAGCTCAAAAAACCGATTTTTAAAGTCCTTTTTGGGTATAATCTGTTTAATAGAACACAGACAGTGCTCTGCTTCGCTACATAAATCCTCCGTTCACTCAGCGAAGCTGAAATAAACCGCTAAACCGAAATACAATCTGAACGGAGCCGAAATGAACACATGTGCTGAATACCCCGATTTACTTATTTTTCAGTTTAATCACCTCATGCTGAAGCTCCATTACAATAGTAGAGATTCTCTCAAGGGTAATTTCCGGATCCGGGAAATCCAGACTGATATACGCTTTGGCTTTCCATACCTCCTTTATATCTTCTACTTTTACTTCATAGCTTGAATATGCCGGATTGTCTGACTTTAACAAAACCGTCCCGGAACCATCTTTATTGATACGGTTTTTGGTTCTCTTGAGTACCACTCCTTCTGTATTGGAAACAATGACATATACTTCGTCATCTTTTATATCTTTAAAGTTTTCAAGATATTGTGCAATAATATAGGAACCGGGTTTGATTGGAAGCATGGAATCTCCGCTCACCTGAAAAGTTCTGTAGGTACCATACTTGGTATCGAGTTCCGGCAAAGGCAGATTAAAGGTCGGTAAATTTTCGATATACTCCGGGTCTCCGTAGCCGTTCAGGTATCCTGCTGCAGCCTTTTGGGGTACCACAGTGATTCTTTCCTCCCCGTCTTCATTAACCATAACGGGTAACACCCTCAGATTTTTGCCTTCAATATCTGCTTTATATTCTCCTCTTATCATTTCAAGCTCATCCTTGGAAACCTCGCTGAGTTGTTTTTCTACAAAAGCAGGTACAGGTATTTCAAATAAACGGCAGATTGCCATCATTGTATCAATTTTAGGTTCTGCCCGCCCTTCTTCATAGGAGCCTACGGAATGTCTTCCGATATTAAGCTCCTGAGCAAGCTCTTCCTGAGTCATATTTTTTTCTTTTCTCAGAAATCTCAGATTTGAACTGATAAATGTCTTTTCTTTATGTCCCATATTTTAGATAATTTTTATAAGTTTTAGCAAAATTAAAAGGAAGTTAGCATATAACCAAATTTTTTTGTAAAAAAAGTTGTTTTTTTTCGTTTTTTTTTGTATTTACTATTTTTATGGGTCTAAAAAAGCAATTTGATGAAAAATTATGATATTATTTTCCTTATTTTTTTAGAGCAGAGTTTTGGCCTGCAAGACAAGTTTTATTGTATTTTTGGCTTATCTGATACTTTAAAGGGGGGCGTATTTTTTGATTTCCGAAGATTATTCCAAAACTTTTTTTGTTTTAAAACAATAATTATCGAAATAATCGTTATTTTTGTAATGGCTAAATAATTATTACATATTTACAGGTCTGTTTTATGTTTTTAAATTTGAAAAGCGTTGGGGCAGTTGTTTTTTTGATTTTCCCTTTTCTGTTATTTTCTCAGGCATTACTTCCGGAACAACACGGAGGGAGTAAAACCCGGTCTCTCAGTCTGAAAGGGATTTCTCATAATTACCGTTATGATTTTGTGAAGTTTAATCCTGATTATGCAGCATCGTCTCCTGTAAGAAGAATTTGCGCTTCGGCAGAGGTTGAGAAAAAACAAAATGCCTTTTATGCAGGGGAAAGCCGGGAATCTTTTGAAGGATGGCTGAAACGCACGATTGCTGACGAAAAAGACCTTATCGCTAAAGATGGAGTAAATTATGTAATCCCTGTAGTGGTGCATGTATTGTATAGTTCTACCCGTGAAAATATCCCCAAAGAGCAGATTCTCTCTCAAATCAAAGTCCTGAATGAGGATTTTAACCGTAAAAATAAAGATACATCTTTGACCTCATTGCAATTCCGGAATGTATCAACAAAGGTTGGAATTACTTTCCGCCTTGCTACAATTGACCCGGAAGGGAAACCTACTGACGGAATTGACCGGATTTCCATGAGCGGTTCTCCTTTTTCTGAAAATTTTATTACGGAAGTGATTAAGCCCAATACGATATGGGACGTGAATCGCTATCTGAATATCTGGGTTTGTAATATCGAAAAAGGGGTACTTGGATTTTCTCAGTTTCCCCGCTCTTCCGGACTGGAAGGCATTCCGCTTGATGTGGGAAGGATAAATACCGACGGAGTAGTAATCAACTATGTGGCATTTGGAACGATTGGGACTGTAAAGGCCCCTTTCAATAAAGGCAGAACAGCCACGCATGAGATTGGTCACTGGCTTGGCCTCAGACATACGTGGGGCGACGGTGATTGTACGGCTTCGGATTTCTGCGAAGATACGCCTTCCGTTGAGGGTCCTAATTTTGGTTGTAATTACGGCAAGTCCGGTTGTAAATCTCTGGCTATGGTCGAAAATTTCATGGACTACACCAATGATTCCTGTATGAATACATTTACAGTTAATCAAAAGGAAAGAATCGTGAGTGTATTGAACAATAGTCCTGAACGAAAATCGCTTATTGCTTCGAACAGGGCAAATGAGCCCGCACTTCCTCCGTCCCCTCAGTTTACCGCCGATATCAGAGCAGGGTTTGAAGGAGTGGAGATACAGTATTTTGATATGACGCCGGGCGAAAACAGCAGCCGGAAGTGGTCTTTCCCGGGTGGTACCCCTACTTATTCTCTTGAGAAAAACCCCAAAGTAATTTACTCCAAAGCAGGAAATTATCATGCAGCCTTAACCGTTACCAATGTTTATGGAGCTGATACAAGGACTGCTGACCGGTTCATATACATTTATAATAAAGGAGTATCCCTTCCTTTTATTACTGATTTTGAAACCGAAAATGAAAAACAATCTCCGGAAAGAAAACTCATTCTTATGGGTACAGGGGGGGCAAAGTGGGAGGAAACCAATACTCTGGGCGGATATGGAAACAGTTCCGGTTCGGTTTATGCCGGAAATTA
Organism: Bacteroidia bacterium; assembly: GCA_019695295.1. Lineage (GTDB taxonomy): Bacteria > Bacteroidota > Bacteroidia > J057 > J057 > JAAFHL01. The sequence continues at coordinate 16,561 of JAIBAH010000050.1, forward strand.
TTATAATAATAAAATAGGAACAAAAACATGGTTTTATCTGCCTCCTTTGGATTTTTCCTCCGGTGAATCTACTCAGCTGGCTTTTGATATGGCATATCAGAATTTTGGTAAAAATTACGGAGATACGCTTGGTGTCTATATTTCTACCGATAAAGGCAAGTCTTTCCATGCAATTTATTATAAATATGGTCAAAAATTGTCTGAAGATACTACTCATCATTTATTTTACCCCCAGCCGGAAGACTGGAGAACGGAGGTTATCGATTTAAGTGAATATGATGGGAAAACCCATATTCAGATTGCTTTTGTAAACTTCAATGGTTATGGTAATAATTTATTCCTGGATAATATTAAAGTATCTTCCGCTCCTTTACCCCTTCCGGAAGCGTCTTTTATTGCGGATAAAAGAGAGATTTGTGTGGGAGAAGAGGTCAGGATTAAAGATTTGAGTCTGCATAAACCCATACGCTGGAAATGGGCCTTTCCCGGAGCAGTAGTACCCGCAGATACTGTCAGAAACCCTGTTGTTTCCTATGCGCAGCCGGGAGTATATGATGTAATCCTTACGGTTTATAATACATCAGGAGGAATTTCTTCTTTTCAGAAAGGATATATTACCGTAAAACCTGCTCCGGAAATCACAGTAGAAGGAATTCAGGATACTATCTGTCCGTATTCTACCCTGAGCCTCTCCGCTAAGGGCGCTTCTCAGATTACATGGAAATACAACGATAAAACAGTAAAGGGAAATACCCTGAAAGATTCTCTCGATTTCACTACAACCTTTATTGTCTCGGGAGCAGGCGCCAACGGATGTAAAGGAAACGTAAGTCATACTGTTTTTGTAAAAAACGATCAGGGCGTTTTAGTAGCTCCGGCTTCTGTATCCATCTGCTCCGGAGAAGCCATTACGCTGAATGCAAAAGGAGGCGTATCTTATTTATGGCAGAACGAAAATATGAAGTCCTCCAGAACCTCGGCAGTCATTGCGGAAGTTCCCTTAAAGAGTACAGTCTATAAAGTCCGGATTCTGGCGGAATCGGGCTGTTCTTTTATCCGTACAGTTCCGGTTTCGGTAGGAGAAATTCCTGTAGTAACGATTGAAACGGATAAAAAGGAGATTTGCCAGGGAGAGTCTGTAACCCTGACCGGCAAAGGAGCTTCTGCCTATTACTGGAGCAATGGAAAAACCGGAAAAAAAATCATAGAAACTCCGGCCGCAAGCGGAAAAATCATACTCAGGGGAATCAGTGCTTTTGGTTGTCTGGACAGTACTGAGTTGTTAATCAGCGTAAATGCTCCTCCTGTATTAAAAACAGAACCTCAAAAACCGGTAGTTTGTGAGGGAGAATCCATTATGTTAAAGGCTTCCGGTGCTCAGTCTTTTTTCTGGCAATCTGAGGATAAAAAGGAATTTTCTTCTCAGTCTTTTTTTTCTGTTTCTCCCGAAATGTCCCAGCTTTATACCCTTACCGGAAAATCAGATAAGGGCTGTTCTGCTTCTTTAGAAATACCGGTTAGGGTAAATAAAGCACAAAAAGTAACGCTGAGTGCCAATAATTATGCCGTTTGTAAGGGAGAAACAGTAGTGCTGAAAGCGAAAGGCGGAAAACAATATATATGGAAAACCGATAACGGAAAAACGTTAAATGGAGATATTATATCGGTTTTTCCGGAGAAAATGCAGACTTTCAGGGTTTCTGCTACGGATGAAGCGGGTTGTCAGATGAAAAAAGACAGCATTGTTATCCGTACCATTGAAAACAAAGCGCCTGTGGCTGATTTTGTCCTGAATCAGGAAGGAGCAATTTGTTCCGGACAGGTAGTGAAGTTTCTGGAAAAAACGCAAAACGCAAAACAGTATTTCTGGGAGTTTCCGGGAGGGGAACCCGCTACTTCTTCTTTACCAGAACCTGAGGTAAAATACCTGAAAGGGGGATTATATGATGTCAGACTGAAAGTAGAAGGGTGCGAAGGCGTAAATGAGGTAGTAAAAAAGGGCGTAGTTATAGTAACGGAAAATCCCGTTGTGACTTTAACCCCCGACAAAAAAACACTTTGCTCCGGAGATTCTGTTTTAGTTACTGCGAGTTCTGAGGGGGAAGTAAAAAAAATAACATGGAAAACGCACAGTGTTTCTAAAAGAAGCGGAGACAACCGGCTTTGGATGTACCCTAAAGATACCGGAACGCTTGTGGTTAAAACTGATTTTGAGTCGGGGTGCAGCAGCACTGATTCCCTTTCTGTTCCTGTATTTAAAAACGAAGAAAAATTATTGCTTTCAGAAAAACAGTTATTTGTCTGCAAGGGGGATTCGGCCACGCTAACAGCACTCAATGGAGAAAAACACCTCTGGAAACTCAGCGCCGAAAGTAAGTCTTTACCAGGAAACCGCATTCAGTTTGCTCCGATGAAAAGCGGTCAGGTTAGTGTGTCAGCCTTTACTGCTCAGGGCTGCCCGGTGAGTGAAGTAGTTGGCGTTACAGTTTACCCCAGGCCAGTGGTTACGGTCAGCCCCAATATGATTCTGTTATGCAAGGAAAGCAGTGTTACCCTTACAGCTTCCGGTGCAGGCAGTTTTCAGTGGTCACCGGAAACAGGGCTCAGTCAGTTTGCCGGAAAATCGGTTGAGGCTTCTCCGGAAAGTACTCAGACGTATGCCGTAACCGGTACGGATGAAAACGGATGTACTGCTAGCGCTTTTACTACTATCGGTGTTTCAGACGTGCCCTCTGTAAGTCTTAAGGCCGAAAATGAGCTGATTTGCAAGGGCTCTGTAACCCGGATACAGGCAAATGGAGATGGCACTTTTAAATGGACACCCCAAAGTGCCATCGTAGAGACAGGGAATAATTATATCATCGCAGCTCCGGAGGAGAATACAACTTTTACGGTATATGCCACAGGGGAAGACGGTTGCGAATCGCTGGCAAAGGTAAGTATAACGGTTCAGGAAGCCGCCCCGGTTGAGATTTTACCCAATACCTCCGTGATCTGTTCAGGGGATTCTATTTTGCTGGAAGCCAGAACTTCTTATCCTGTACGCTGGTCGGAGCCGGTGGATATCCGCCTTACTGCCAGTAAGCAAATCATGGTTTCCCCTTCAGAAACTACCGTTTACAGATTAAACGGATGGGACGAAAATGGCTGTCTGATGACAGGGATGAAAACCGTAATTGTAAAGAAAAATCAGACGGCCAGAATTACGGCCCCTCAGTCCGCTGTATGTGAAGGAGGACAGATTACCCTTGAAGCGTCCGGGGGGAAAGAGTATTTATGGTTGCCGGCCACCGGAATTACCACGCGCAGAGGGGCTCAGGCTGTAGTTTCACCTGAAGCAAACGAGACTTACAGAGTGATTGTGAGAGATGAAGAAGGCTGTAAAGATACCGCAAGTTTTGCCATCAATGCCCGGTTTTTCTCGCCCGTCGTTGAGGTTTCTCAGTGGGAAATAGATATGGCTAATGAAAGAGGCCTTGTCAGCTTTGAGGATAAAACGCAGGGAGCAAGTCAGTGGTCATGGGATTTTGGAGATGGCGGTAAGTCGGATTTAAAAAATCCCAAACATGTCTTTTCCTCTCCGGGAAATTACAAAGTTGTACTGAATGTTTCCAACGGAGTCTGCGAAAAAACATTCAGCAAGACTATCAAAATCTTTGACAGCAGTGATATTTCGGTCGTCGAAAAAAACAAAAGCCTGAAAGTAAGCATTGACACGGAAAATAAACTGGAATTCGGATTCGCCCTCCCGGTTGACATGACAATCAGGGCCACCGTTCTGAGCGAGAGTCGGGAAGAGTTGATATCAGGAAACCTTCCGGTAAAAAAAGGAGATAATTATCATGCCATTGATTTAAGTTCCTACCCTAAAGGCAGGTTCTATCTCATTCTTACAGACCACAAAGGCACTACAATAGAAAAAGTAGTGGGGGAGTAAAAGGTGTCTGAATTTCCTCACACCCACTTCATCATCCGGAAATCTCTATCAGATGATCCCATCGGGTAGTATAGGCAGGAGAAAGCCTTTCCTGACGTAACTTCCATTTCTTCTGAAATCCCTGAGCGGCCAGTTTAAGCGTGTGACTGCCGTAGCGCAGATTGATTTTATCCAGAGTCTCCATCATTTTTTCGTTTTTAGTCCGGTTTTCCTCATCAAAAAGAGAGCCTTGTACCTCGCCTTTATCCACAATTCCGGAAACGATTACTCCTGCTTTTTTGTAATGATAGCCTTCTTTGAATATTTTTTTCAGGGCAATTTCAGCATAACGACATAATTCTCCCGTATCACTTGTGGCAACAGGGAGCGTAAGCGTAATGCTTTCCGCATGCTGAGGTAGTTCTGTACGGTGAGGATTTGTATGAATAAAAAGCGTAAGCAGATTAGCGCAACTACTTTGCTTCCGGAGTTTATAACCGCACTGAGCCGTAAAACTGGCAACCGCTTCGTACATTATCCCGAAATCAGCTGTCATACAGCCAAATGAGCGGGAGGTACAAATTGCTTTTTTGGGAGAAGTATGTAATTCCAGTTCATTGCACCTCAGATTGCAGAGCTCCTGTTGCACTCTCAGCCCTACTACTGTCATCTCTTTGCGAACCCATAAAGGAGAAGCGCGGGTAAATTCCCAGGCCGTAAAAATCCGGTGTTTTTCCAGCAGAGCAGCATATTTTCTTCCAATTCCCCATATTTCCCCTGCGGGCATATTTTTCAGCAATGCCGTTCGCTGTGTCTCATTTTCCAGAATACATACCCCTCCGTAATCCGGAATTCTTTTGGCGTAATAATTGGCCATCTTGGCCAGGGTTTTTGTGTGTGCAATACCGATACTCACCGGAATTCCCGTAATCTGCAATACAATCTGACGGATTCTCCGGGCGTACTCTTCCAGATCACAATGGACAAATCCATCAAAATTCAGGAAAGCTTCATCAATCGAGTAGATCTCTATATCAGGGGAAAAGGTGGCAAGCGTATTCATCACCCGCCGGCTCATGTCTCCGTATAAAGCGTAATTGGAGGAAAAAACAGAAACCTTGTGTTGTTTTACGATTCCCTCAATCTGAAAAACAGGCACTCCCATTTTAATCCCTAATGCTTTGGCTTCATTGCTCCGGGCCACTACACATCCGTCATTGTTGGAAAGTACAATAATTGGTTTACCATTCAGACCGGGCTGAAATACCCGCTCGCAGGAAGCATAGAAGTTATTACAATCTATCAGTGCAAACATTACTTACAGGTATGAATGATATACGTTACCACTCCCCAAACCAGAAAAGATTGTCCGCTTTCTACTTCAATAGGGGAGAAGTCCGGATTTGCAGGCATCAGCCGGATGGTGTTCTTTGTAATATGCAGTCGCTTTACGGTAAATTCTCCGTCCAGAAAACAAACCGCAGTGCAGCCGTTGAATGGCATTACGGAGCGATCTATCACCAGTACATCCCCCTCAAAAATGCCCGCTTCCGTCATAGAATTCCCCCTGACTCTTCCGTAAAAGGTGGCATTGGGATTTTTTACCAGTTCTTTATTCAAATCAATGGCCAGCTCCATATAGTCTTCCGCAGGAGAAGGAAATCCGGCCTGAATACTCTCAACATATTGTAACGACATAGCTGTACCCACATCTGCACTATAGAGTGTAAGGGTTGCAGTTTCACTGAGGCGATTAAGTTTCATTTATTTTTAGGTTTTATAATTAATTTTACAAATTTAACACAAAAAAATAGTAAAATAAAAATATACAGCTAAAAATATTTGTTTTTTGGTAAAAATATTGACCTTTTTTAAAGTTCAATGATATTAAATCGCTTCTCAGTCAGGAGTTTCCGGGTTTATCTCCCAGTCAGGCTCCAGTTCCCGAAGGGGAATCATCACAAAATCCCGTTCTGAATAATAAGGATGAGGCAAAATCAGAGAATCTGTATTGATTTTCTGGCGGTGAAAGTCTATAATATCTATATCTATAATTCTCGGTCCCCATTTCACCTCCCGGACTCTTCCCATTTCAGTCTCGACAGACAAGATACAATTCAGCAAGGCTTCAGGCGTATCTTCATATTTTACTTCTATGACCATATTCATAAAGAAGTCCTGATTTGTAACTCCCCAGGGTGCCGTTTCTATGATTTGTGAAGTACGTAAAATCGTAATTCCTTTGGCCTCCATTTTCCGCAGAGCCATTGTTAAATTTTGAATTTTGTCTCCTAAATTAGAGCCAAGGCCTAAAAAAATCATAAGGAGGAATCAGATAAAACGATACATTATTTCAAATACTGATCAAGCCAGCGGAAAAACTCTCTCTGCCATAAAATGCTGCTCTGAGGAGTGGAAACCCAGTGTCCTTCTTCCGGAAAAGTCAGTAAACGGGCGGGAATTCCTTTAAGTCTTGCAGCATTGAATGCCTGAAGACCTTCGGTATAAGGAATACGGTAATCCTTTTCTCCATGAATCACAAGCAGGGGAGTATCCCATTTATCTACGTTCAGATGAGGGGAAAATTTAGCGTAAGAAGGAGGACGAACACCTTCCCAGTATGCCCCACCCAAATCATGATTCCCGAAAAACACCTCTTCCGTGGAAGCGTACCAACTTTCCAGATTAAAGATTCCGCAATGAGAAATAAAGGCTTTAAAGCGTTTTTCGTGATTTCCGGCAAGCCAGTACACCGAATACCCGCCAAAACTTGCGCCTACGGCTCCTAATTTGTCGGCATTGATAAAAGGCTCTTTTTTTACATCATCTATAGCCGAAAGATAATCCTTCATACATTGTCCGCCCCAGTCTCCGGCAATCTGATCATTCCATTCTCTTCCGAAGGTAGGCATTCCCCTTCTGCAGGGAGCCACTACTACATATCCATTGGCGGCCATCAGCTGAAAATTCCATCTTGTGGACCAAAACTGACTGAGAGCCGACTGAGGTCCGCCCTGACAATATAATAAAGCCGGATATTTTTTGTTTTTATCAAAATCAGGAGGCAGGATTACCCATACGAGCATTTCTTTCCCGTCAGTCGTTTTGACCATTCGTTTTTGAACTTCCCCCATTTTAATTCCGGCAAGTGCGTCTTTGTTTTCAAAGGTCACCTGACCCGCTTCGCCGTTTCCAATGTTTACCTTAAATAATTCAGCGGGATAGGACATAGACTGACGGGTAGCCATGATACAATTTTCGGCGATTACAAAAGAAGTATAATCAAACACACCCTGAGTCAGCTGAGTGATTTTACGGGTAGAGACATCCATTCTGAAAATTTGTTTTGTTCCCTTATCGCCTCCGATGAAATACAAAAAATCACCGTTTTTTGACCATTGAGGATGTTCTATATCATTGTCAAATCCGAGGGAAAGTTCCTCTTTCTGTCCCCACTGAGCAAGTGAAAAAGTAAAAAACCGGTTTTTATCGGCTTCATATCCGTCGGTTTGCATACTCGACCAGCCAATTTTGCTTCCGGTAGGAGAAAAAACAGGGTCCATATCATAACCTTTATTGTCTGAAGAAACATTGTAGGTATTTTTGGTAGCCAGATCATAAAGGTAGATATCAGAATTAGTGCTTACAGCATAGTCTTTCCCGGAAAGTTTTTTGGAGGTATAAGCCAGTCCTTTCCCTTTCGGACTCCAGGCAATCTGCTCTATTCCGCCAAAAGGCATCATCGGAGAGTCAAAAGGCTCCTTTGCGATATTCATTCCGGTATTAGTCAGTTTTCCATCCAGATAACTGTAAATAAACACATTTTGTCTTTCCCCATCCTCCCATTCGTCCCAGTGACGATACATCATATCATCATAAATACGGGCTTTAGCCTGAGGTAAATCCTTGTAAACAGAAGCAGTATGTTCTGAGTATTTAACGGAGCGAACCGCTGCAATATGACTGCCAGCCGGAGAATACTTGAATCCCACCCATTCAATGCTATCCGGAGTAATACGGCTTTCATTGCTTCCGTCCGGTTTGATTTCATACATTGCCCCTTTTCTCAAGAAGCCAATTCTGTTTCCTTCCGGGTGAAACTGCGCATTTCCTTCACTCACCTCAGGAGTATTCGTAAGGCGGTTGATACTCCCGGAGGAGGTTTCCATCAAAAACAGGTCAACATAACCTTTATTGGCGCTGACGTTATATTTTCTGACACTGTAAATAATTTGTTTGCCATTGGGAGACACATCTTCAATGCTAATCCTGTTTACATCCCATAGTTTTTCGGGAGTAAGTCTGTCCTGAGCGTCTGCGACCAGCGTTGCAGTAAAGAAGAAAGCAATAGAGAGAAAACTTTTTTTCATACCTTGGTACTTTAAAATAATCTCTGCAATATTAGTATAATTTTCCGAAAAACCGAAACAAATACCAAAAACTCTCAATAAAAAAACAACAACCCGGCAAAGAGCTGTTGTTTTTCTTACTTAAATATTATTATGAGAATGAGGGCGGTTTAAACATCTGGTTTTTCAGACGGAAGGAGGAATTACCTCATAGATTTTTTTATTTTTCAATTCAAGAAGCATCATTTCACACTTGCCGATAGCAGTTTTTAACAAAGCGGCATAATTGAGCATATTAATTTCCTTATGAACGGAAACAATCCATTCCAGGATACGCTGTGGTTTATTATCATACATAAAATGAAGTTTTACGGAATTACCACTGTTGATTTCATCCATCTGAAGGGAAATTAAATTCAGGGGTTCGTGAAAACTAACGATGAGTTTTGTGTTTTCAGTCATTGTATAGTATCCGGCCTCCGCTTGATTTTCTACGGAAGAAAGCCCGTTGCTGCTTTCCGCCCAACCGTAAGCCTCGAGTATCAATTGTACGTAATCAATATCTTTGAGCTGAATTTTTAAGTTTTTATTGTTCATCTTCCTTCCCATATCTTTTTATTATATAAATACTAAATTTTAAACTTTGATTATTTGTTTACAGATAAGGTATAAACATATTTCGTGCCAATTCATGAACAAGTACATTTTTTTTTTATTATTCGTGTATGAAAAAAGAATAAATGACAGCAGAAAGGGCATGGGAAACAAGAAAGATAAATTTTATGTGATATGATATTTTAATTATTAATCAATCTGTGAAAATAAATATTCTCAATAATTATATTTATGGTTTAAAAGGGAAATGTATCAGAAAAATGAAATAAACACCCTCAAAAGCAATGACCGGAGTATTCATGGCTCCGTAGATTTTTATTTAAAATTCACATAATCAATATTTTGTATTTATTGAAGTGAAAAAGATAAACAAGGTTGAATTAAAGGGTAAATCAAAGGAAGCGATAATCCGTACACCAGTGAAATACATTGATAACGCTGATGAATACACAAACACTCTCATTCACCTGAATAAAGAGTGAAAAACGGGTTGAAAACAAGGAGAAATTGATTATAATTATCTTTTGCTTAAGTGCATGTAAAAAAAGCAGATAAACAGAAAGAAATCTTGAGAAAAAGCTATATTTGTAACAGATATCAATGTATAAAAAAAAGTATGTATAAAACAGGATTTGGGAAAAGTGAAATGAATTTACTGATAAAAGGGGTAGGAATGCTTGGATACGGAGCCTATCACAATAAAGTAAAAGGGATGGAAATACCGCTCTGCGTCAGAGCCATGTATATCCTTGATGGTTCCGGTGGCGTATGCTGCTTTGTCAATGCAGAGCTTTGCTTTATCACACCCAATATAAAGTCGGCAGTAGCGAAAAAAATACAGGAGGAGCATTCCGCTTTGGGGTTGAATGATGACAATCTCATGATTACAGCACAGCACACACACAGTGCTCCCGGAGGTTATTCGTTTCATGGTTTTTATAATATCAGTATTCCCGGATTTGTTCCGGAAGTTTTTGGAGAAATAGTAAGAAGCATTACTGAGGCAATCGTATCTGCTGCGTCTGCTGCTGTACCTTCAGAACTACGGATAACCAAAGGGGTTTTTCCTGACGCTGTACCTGTAGCCTTTAACCGCTCCATAGCCGCTTTTAATGCTAATCCTGAAACCCCCAAATACCGTCAATCGGAGCATCATCTTGCGGTGGACCGTGGCATGACTGTATTAAGGGTAGATAGCACAGAGGGAAAACCCCTAGGGATAATTAGTTGGTTTGGGGTGCATACTACCAGCATTTCCAATGACAATACATTGATATCCTCTGATAATAAAGGATATGCCTCCTTTTACTGTGAAGAAAAATACAGGCATCAGAATGAAAATTTTACCGCAATTTTTGCTCAGGCTCCCTGCGGAGACATAACCCCGAACTATGTGTGGGATTCCAAAAAAAAATGGACAAGGGGGAAATTTGAGAATGATTTTGAGAGTGCAAAATTTAACGGGCATTTACAGTTTGAACTGGCGGATTCTTTGTTCTCTCAGGCATTAACCTCACAGCAGATAACCGGAGCAATTGACTGTATTCAGAATTATTCGGATTTCTCCTCCGTAACGATAGATACTCAATATACAGAAGGAAAATACCGGACTACCGGAAAACCGGTTTTAGGAGTTGCTTTCCTGGTAGGCACAAAGGAAGGGCCGGGGATACCCGCAATTGCAGGCGGAATCCTCAGAATAGGGACAACCCTCGTAAAATGGTATGAACTGGGAATACTTGCTCCCCTGAGCTCCAAAAGAAAAAGGGCAATACTCCATCTGAAATACAAAACGCACAAAAACAAACATCTGCTGATAGAAACCGCTTCCCGAAGAATTATGGGAACAGGAAATCTGAAAGGGTTAATCCTGCCGGGATTTGCAGATAAAGTCATATATTATATGAAACAGTTTTATCAAACGGGTGCCATGCAGCAAAAAATAGCATGGACTCCCCACATTTTACCCATTCAGCTACTGAAGATAGGCTCACTGATACTTGCAGGCTCTCCCGGTGAGCTGACAACCGTTGCCGGATGGAGGCTGGCAAAAACGCTTTCCGGTTATTTTCCCGGAAGCGAGATTGTCAATAGTCCCTACGCCAATGCCTATTGCGGATATATTACAACACGGGAAGAGTACGAAAAACAATTATATGAAGGCGGTCACACTGTATTCGGAGAATGGACGCTCGCCGCTTTTCAAACCAGGTTCGGAGAATTATGCAAAGAGTTTCTCAAAAACAAGGCAGAAAGAGCCGGCTATGAAACAGAGCCGGAAGAATTTGATGACCAGTATATTGAAAAATGGAAAAGCCCTGAAGCAGCCCTTTTTCAGTGATAATTATCCGGGAAACTGATTGGGGATAAGTACCTTAAAACAGGTTTCTTCATTCAGGCTGGAAGATACTGTAATAGAGCCATTCAGCTTTTCGAGTGCTTCCTTCACAATATACAATCCGAGTCCGGTACCATTTTGCTTGGAGGTAGCTCTGAAAAACATTTTGAAAATATCGGGAAGATATTCATCCTTAATCCCGATACCATTATCCGTAAATTCTATCATGGTCATCGTTTTGGTTGTGTGGATATGAATATGAATATAAGGAGAGGCCTTCGTTTTGTCAGAATATTTGATGGCGTTGGACAAAAGATTGTTCAGGATGATGTTTACCTTTGTGTCATCTGAATAAAAAGGCACCTCTTCCTTTGCCGATATCTGCTTGTCAATCAATTCATAATTAGGTAAAAATTGTAAACGGTCCATTATTTCCTCCACTTTACTCTTAAGGCATATTTGACTTACGGTTGTTTCACCCGCTGCAATTTTGCGGTAATCGATGATTTCCCTTATTACTCCGTCAAGATAGCTTAGCTGATTAAGCATTAGCTTAAGGTAATTAGCCCTTTCAGAATGCTTTTCTTCATTTTCAATAATATTGACAAGTCCCATAAGGGAAGTAAGGGGGGAACGAAGGTCATGAGAAGTTCTGTAAACAAAATTATTCAGTTCCTCATTCATTTTAAGCAGTGCCAGATTTTGCTTTTTTAACTGCTCTTCTGCTTCCTTCTTTTCTGAAATATCTTCCAGTAATCCGATTGCCATCTGAATACCGTTATTCTCATCCCGGATTAATGTCAAAGAAAAATGTGCCCATATGATACTTCCATCTTTGCGGATATATCTTTTCTCCATCTGAAAAAAATCAGAACCATTGCTGAACATTTCTGCCGAACGCCTTTTTTCTTCGGGAATATCGTCAGGATGAGAAAACATAATGGGAAGCATTCCCTTGAGTTCATCGGAAGTATATCCAAGAATCTCGATTACTTTAGGATTCACGTCAAGAATCTTGCCTTTCGGATCAGTGATTACAATTCCAATGGAATTATACCGGAAAATATTTCTGAACCGCTGCTCACTCTCGCTAAGTGCCTGAGACGCTTTTTTATTGTCATGAATATAAACATGAATTCCGGCAGCCCGGAGGGCTTTTCCGTTTTTATCTCTCGATACTACCATGCCTCTGTCATAAATCCATTTGTATTCACCATCAGCACCCATCATTCTGAGTTCTGCCTCGAAAAAGGAGGTATTTCCATTAAGATGTTCAGATACTAATTTTGACATAATCTCAACATCTTCAGGGTGAAGCAGCCCAAAAAAACTATCTACAGTAGGGGGAACTTCATGAGGCTGATACCCCAGCATCTCAGCCCATCTTGGATTATAGACCACAGCATTGGTTTCAATATTCCAGTCCCATATACCTAACTGACCGGCATCAAGCGCAAGCTGAAGCCGCTGCTGACTGTCAAAAAGTGCGTTGGGATTACTGTTTTGGGCTGAAGTTAACGTTTTATATTTATCTTTATCACCACACAGTGATTGAGAATGAACAGGTTTCAGTTGCATTCGGTATAAGCCGGCACCTTTATTACAAATTTTTTCCAGACTAAACTCAACCTCAAATCCATTCATATTAATTAATTGTGGTTCACAATAACTGTACTGGTCACAGGATTTTTTTAAAACAGAAATCGTCTTTAGGTTTTGAGGACTTATGACGGTTGATAAGGTAGTGACTTCCGGTTGAAGCTCAGCATCTTCGGGAAAATATTTCATACTGGAGTCTGTCATCCATACAAGTCTGTACTCAGAATCAAATATTATGATATCCGGTAAATATACACTGAGTTTTTCCCGATTTTCAAAATTATTCATAAATTAAACAGTAACTATACTAAAATATACCCATTTAAAAAATAAAAAAACAATATTACCCCCAAATATAATAAGCAAATACGATACCGTAGTCTAAAAAAATGAATATTTTTTTTAGCGAAGTAATAAAGCAGAGAAAAATGAATATTTTTAACATAAAAATTAAGTTGATAGATATCTTTTCCAATATAAAATTCGTTTTATAGTATAATGAAACCTAAAATACATAGAAAAAATGATATATTTAGGACTTACGCAAAATTAAACTTTGGATATTTCAAAGCCATTGAAATAGCATAATCTAAAATAGAATGTTTGATTTCGTACACCGTTTTTTTTAGTTGGTACGCATAGTTTTTCAGACAGTTCC
>JAIBAH010000183.1 GCA_019695295.1 Bacteroidia bacterium
CCTTCCTCTCATGCGGGGATTTGTAAACTACTACCGAAAGGCAACAGGGTACGAAAAATACAAGGCATTAGACGCATGGATTCGGAACCGCCTTCGCTACTGCATCTGGCACGACTGGAAACAACCCCAAAAGAGAGCAAAAGGACTGAGAAAACTCGGCGTAAAACCCCGACTATCATACCAATACGCCAACACCCGAATGGGTGGATGGGCAGTCGCTCAATCCCCAATCATGAAAACAACCGTAACCGAAAAAGTCCTCCAAAAAAAGGGATACCTCTCTTTTACTGACTATTACATTTCCCTGAAATATCCACTCCCTAAATCTCAACTATCCTTCACTTTCCTTTGAACCGCCGTGTACTGGGCAGTACGCACGGTGGTGTGAGAGGGTGCGCCAAGTCCGTTTGCTAAGGGCTTGGCGGCTCTACTCGATTAGTGGCTTTTTATTCAGAAAACTTCGTTTTTATTTTTATCATTAACGACTTATATTCTTCTTTAGTCATCTTATTATGTAAGCCATCATAAGCATTAAACTCGCCGTTTAGTTGATTAATTCGTGAAGTTTTTTTTGTAATCAAAAAACTACCTTTACGGTACATTGAACATTCATAATAATCATCCCTTTCTTCGTGAGAATAATCACCTTTATCGTTTAAAAAAACAGTTTCTTCGTACTCATCATATACATTTTCTGCATAAATTGGTTCTATTTGTTCAACTTCTATTCTAAAATAACTCCAATCTAAATTATTTAAGGATTCAAAATACAAAACCTTTGGTTTTAAAATTATCCTATCATTTATAATTAAAAATTCTTTATTTAAAATTCTTACATTCTCAAAATCATCTCCCCCCCTTTTGGGATAAAAAGAATGATTTAGATTATCATACTGCTCAAAAACAATTGTTAATATATTTTTGATACTTTCTATATTATTCCAAGAAGAACTTAATGCAATAGAAACTGGGAATATTTTCATTAAAGCATCTTCCCATTCATAAGGGTTTCTTTCAAAATAATTATTATTACTTGAATGCCAATATCTAAAACTTTCATTAAATTCTTTAGCATTTGGTCTATTGTCGGGGTTATTATCAGTTGCTTTAATCAATAATCTTTCTAATAATACAATTGAAAAATACTCCCATTTTCCAGCTAAATGGGTTTTGTTAATAAGAATATTTACAAATTTATCAACTGAAATGTTGCTATTAGGAATATATTGCCCATCAAACCCTTGTCTTTGGTTCGTTAATATTATCCATATAGTTTTAGCAAAAGAATAAATGTCCGCTCTTTTATACTCTGCAACCGATGAAATTCGCTTCATTTCAGGAGCTATTGTCCATCTTGGACCTATTTTTTCGTTTAGGCTAGACAACCTTATTTTTTTAGGAAAATTGGCAAGCCCAAAGTCTGAAATTACAGGCTTATTATTTATTATTAATATATTTTCAGGTTTTAAATCTCTATGTGTTATATCTTGAGAGTGAATAGAATCCAGTGTATCACATAGTTCAAAAATAATTTCGAAAATTTCTTCTTGATTACCTGCTTCTAGGTAGTTATTTAAGCTAATCCCCAAAGGCATTACATAGTAGGGGAATTCATCTTTACCTATTTTTTCTGGGAAAAAATAATCTAAAATTTGAATTACACCTTTTTGTTGCTTTAGTTGCATTAATACTTCTACTTCGTCTTGAAATCGTCTATAACTCTTATTATTTTTCACATTTTTCAAAATCTTCTTGGCATAGCGGTTACCATGTGTATCTTCAACCTCATAAACTATGCCATTCCCCCCTCGACCCAATTCCTTTATAATAGTATATTTATCATTCATAATTATTGAAATATTATTTTAAGTGATTAATTGAAAAGTATTGCCACCAACGTCTCTGTTGCCGCCACTCCTCCCTGCTATTGCGGCAATATCCCGATAGTCCGCCACTCCCTTTCCTCCCTCAATTGCGGCAAGCATCCCAAAAAGGTACCACTTTACGCAACCCCTACCGATAGCACGCCACCTCTTGTTTCTCCTCCACTCGCCGGACAGCAACAAATCCCTGACAAATCTAAAAACAAATTTCCAAACCTCCAAATTTTTCACAACAAACTAATAAACAGATTTTCCTGTTGATTCACAGGCTCAGATTGTCCCACAGGCTTATGGTACCGAATGGGTGATAATCATACTCTCGCTGGTAAGTAGCCTGCTTTTCGCTCCTTGAAGGGGAATAACACCTTCAAGTGCGGAAAAATATACTTCATCCTCCTTTCTCTTAGTGTCTCTGCGTCTTTGCGAGAAACCATAAAAAACTTCATTCTCCACCTTTGCAAGATACAAATACCTCCCTTTTTCATAAACCATTAACAATGCAAATCAGACCATTGACTCTCTCTTTTTGACCGTTGAAACTATAAATGTAAGGAATCTGAGTGAAAAACAATAGGTTTGTATTTTTACTTTTAGAGATGAATTATATATGAAATCTTTTTCCTTTTCTGTTTTTTGCTTCATTCTTTTACTTGCAGATTTTTATTATTTACCTGCACAGACCAATGTTCCCGGAGGGATGGTTTCGGGGGTTTGGACGGCAAGCCAATCGCCATTTTATGTACAGGGAAATATTCAGATTGCACCGGGTACTTCCCTCACGATTGAGCCGGGGGTAGAGGTTTATTTTCAGGGATATTATCGGTTTCAAGTCCTGGGGAAACTGATTGCAAAAGGCACTCCTTCCGATTCTATTGTCTTTACCGCAGCGGATACTACGGGTCATTCGGATATAAGTACAATACAAGGAGGCTGGAAGGGGATTTACTTTGACCATGCAAACGCAGATTCCTCTTTTATAGAATATGCCAGCATTTCCTATTTTAAAGATACTGTCAGAAAAGGCTATACTTACCCACCGCCAGCCGCAGTTGCTACCTATTATACCGATAAACTACAGGTATCTCATAGTCAGATTCATCATTGCCTGAGCGGTAAAACGGGAAATGCGATTTATACTGAACTGAGTCGGGCTTTTTTTACCCAAAACCATATTTTTGATTGCGTAGTGGATACCTCTGTGGATCAGCCCGGAGCAGTTGTAACGCTGGGTTCTTCGAACGATATTGAATTTAGCAACAACGAAATCAGTAATTGCCTTGGAGGCTATAATCTGTTTGTTTCGGGGAGTTATAATGCCGATATTCATCATAATTACCTGCACCATAATTACGCATTCTGGAGAGGAGGAGGGATGTTTGCGATTGGTGCCGGTCCCTCTTATGGCAATATTTACATTCATCACAATACAGTAACTCAAAATCAGTCTTATATCACAGCCGGCGGTATTGCCATTCAGGGTATGACTGCTTATATGGACGCAAACCTTATCGCCAATAATTTTTGCTTTAATCAGCCGAATTGGGCATGTCCTATAGGCTCAGGAGGAGGGGGAGTAAATGTTCAGTTATGCGTGCTTTATATGTTTAATAATGTAATTGTGAATAATTCCAGTTCTTCTTACGGAGGGGGAGTAGTTACTACTGATTCTTATTTGAATATTATCAATAATACCATAGCCAATAATCAATGTGGTCTGGCTGGAATCGGAACGGGAGGGGGAATCTATACCTATGTGGACTTCTTTACCTATCCGGATATTCAAACCTACCCCAACCAGCTCAGTAATAATATTCTGCATGGTAACAGAGATACAATACCGAGCTTAAACATAGAAGATCAGGTGAGAGTAGATGGGGTGTATTATAGTATCATGGCAGAAAATAATCAAATCGAAACCACCAGTTTATTAAATTTGCCGAACTTCCTGAACACTATTTCCCTGAATCCTGAGTTTGCTTTACCTTCTTTGGGGACAGGGTATTTATATAATGGCTTTAATGCCAACTGGCGGCTAAAAAATATTTCTCCCTGTATAGATACCGGCAATCCCGATACAACGGGTTATAGTCTGCCTGCTTATGATTTTGGAGGCAACAACCGGATTATCAGCGATACAATAGACCGGGGGGCAATGGAGTTCAGACAAGAACAGGTAGGAATCATAAAGCCTCAAATGATTGAATTTTCCATTTTTCCTAATCCTGCAAAAACTGTCCTGAATATTCTTATCCCTCAAAATCATAAAGAAAAAACCGCCTTGATTTACGATATTTCCGGAAAACATCTTGTCACTTTTTCTGTTAAAAATGAACTTTCTCAATGGGATGTGAGTAGTCTTGCCAATGGCATTTATTTTATCAGTATAGAAGGCAGAATGGTAAAGTGGGTGAAGGAATAAAACCAAAAACCGGGAAGTGAGACAGAAGTTTCATCTGCCTCGAAGGGTTTTCTGAATGATTGAGTACCCTTTTATTTTTTCGGCATGGATAATACGCTTATATTTGCTGAATAATAAGATGGAAATACAATGAAATTAGGTTTTGAAGTTATCGGAAACGCAACACTGATTATCTATGATGAAGGGCTACCTTTGCTGGTTACAGACCCATGGATTAGCGATGATGCTTATTTTGGAAGCTGGACCCATTCTTTTGAAATTCCGGAGGTACAGATGACCGCTGTTAAAAATACGGAGTATGTCTGGCTTTCGCACGGGCATCCGGATCATTTGGATCATCGTTCGATAGAACAGCTTAAAGACAAAAAGTTCCTGCTGCCTGCGCATTTTGGCAATCGTATTTACAATGACCTCAAGGAAATGGGGTATCAGGTATCGCTGTTGAAAGACCGTACATGGACCTCCCTTTCCCCCAAAGTAAGGATTCTCTCTACCTCTGACTACAATCAGGATTCGATTATCCTGATAGATATGGATGGCACCCTGCTGATTAATACCAATGACGCTGACGACAGAGGATGGGGAACCTTTTTGAGGAAAACAGCTTCAGCCTACAAAAATGTATTTCTTACCGGGATTTCCGGATTTGGTGACCCCGATATGATGAACTATTATGATGAAGCCGGTAATTTTTTGCAACCTCAGGCAGCAGAGAAAAATCCGGTAGGACCATACGTTGCCCATAAATGTCACCGCTACAAAGCAAAATATTTTATCCCTTCCAGTTCAATGCACCGGTATCAAAGAACAGACAGCGGCTGGGCAAATCAATATGTAACGGAATTGTCGGATCACTACATTGGCTTTCAGTCCAAAACGAGTGAGATGCTTCCCGCTTTTATCCGGTATGATGTAGAAAAAGACACAGTTACCCCCATTAATCCTCCGGAAAGACCCTTTGTCCTGCTTCCACCCGAAGCGTTTGGGGATAACTGGAGCGATACACTGACTCCATCTGAAGAAGAAAAAGCAAAACAATATTTTCAGAAAATCGCCCATTTCTTTACATTTTTAGACTTCATCGATTTAAAAGTAGGAGGGAAAGTGACGCATATTCCCATTGCCGGTAAAGGAAAATATAACCGGGGTATTACTTTTGAAGTCCCCCGGAATTCCCTGATGACCTGTATTCAGTATGAGATTTTTGATGATTTATTAATCGGGAATTTCATGAAAGTAACCCTTCACGGAAAATGGACCAATTCCCGTTTGTACCCGGATTTTAATCCCTATCTGTGCAAATACGCAGATAACGGCGGGGCAAAGTCAGAGGAAGAACTAAAACAATACTTTGAGTTTTACAAAAAAAGAGCCTATCTGGAATATGTCGTTCACAGGATGGAAATGCACTCCAAAAATATGATTCGTTCCTATATTCCTTTTCAGTCGGATTTGTATAAAAGGCTGAAAAAAGTCTATTATGATTTTTGGTAAGGCAAAAACGATGGGGGAGGGGAGATGCACAAACGGCCAACAACCCGGAAATATTTTTATCCCGGAATGCGGGTATTTTACCTGTTTTTTGTAACTTTGTGGAAATTTTAATTGCAAAGTGAACAGAAAGAATGGCGAAAAAAAATGAATTACTGGATCCGAATGCGCTTACAGCGGATGATGAGCGTAAGCTCAGGCCTCAGACGCTTCAGGATTTTACGGGTCAGCCCAAATTAATAGACAATCTGGAGAT
>JAIBAH010000051.1 GCA_019695295.1 Bacteroidia bacterium
TTAATAAAAGTGAAAGGATTACCGCATAAGCTGCCACATCGCAAAAAACTCCATTCCCATTGCCACTGTAATATGCAGTACTACTCCTCCCAGAATATTCTGAGTACGGTAAGCCAGAATTCCCAGAATATAACCGCCGATAATTGCAGTAGTGGCTTCGCCCGCAGGTTTGGCAAAATGGATAAAACAATACATCGCTGCCATTGGCAGAATGCTGTTTTTACCTAATACTTTTGACATTCCCACTACCAGAAATCCCCTGAAGAGTACTTCCACCCATACATACATTCCAGCGTAGGTGATTTCGTAAATCGTAGTAGCAGCCAAAGGGGAAATAAAACGTACAAACTTCATCTCGGAGGGTTTGCAAATGGGATAATAACCCGTAAAATGAGGGGAGAAAGAAACCAGAAAAATGGAAGGAATGACGATAGCAGCGATAATCCAGTAGGGTTTTGCATCAAATCCCTTCCGTCTCAGTCCGTACAGGAAAGGTAAATCTCTGTCTTTCAGGTAATAAAATATTCCCACGGGAATGAGGGTAAATACATGCATTTTGAAAGACATAAACCACAGCATTGCATAATAACGGTCCGGGTTATTGTCAAAAAAGGTTTTGGCAAAAGGCCGGTGAAACCATGTCCCGAGCACTAAATCCATGATTAAGAGTACAAGTCCGAAGCGCAGCCAGAATTCTTTTTTACGAACCCACGTCCAGTCTTTTTTGAAATATCCGTATGCACACATCGTGAACAAATACGGAACTCCGTAGAAAAAAATATTATAAATCAGCGTGAGCGGATTCCTTTCCCGCATCGCCATATAATACAGTTTGAAACCGATATTAAAATAATAATTGAGGAAAAGGGAAACTACCAGAAAAAGAGCAACTGTTGCATAATAAGCAGGGTGATAATCTTCTTTCCAGTATTCAATTACGTAATTTTTTATTTTTTTCATTGGCTGTGAATTCTTTTGCAAAGATTCATAAAAAAAATGATTTCTAAAAACCTAAAACGGTTTTAATTTTATGAATGAAAGAAGTTTTAACCGGAGGCGTATATAGTTTTTCGGGGTCAATCGCGGAGAGCAAAGGGATGATTTTCTGATAATTTTTTCCGCGGTTTTCTTCAAAAAATACAGCAAGTTTTCCCCTGAATTCTTTATAGAACCAATAATGATAGACTTCTTTCTGAGTGGTTTCGGGGAGAGATTTTTGGGAAAAATACCAGGTAAAAGCGATTTGTTCCATGACATGCTTGGGATAGGAAGCATAAAGTTCATCAGACAGTGAAAGGACTTCTGCAATGAGCGGACGGAGCGTTTGGGTACTAAATCCTAAGAGACCTGCATTAAACATCATGAAATCACCGGAAATTCCGACTTTCCCGCCCAGAAAAGAGAGATTTTTACGAAAAAAGCGACTGAGTTTAACAAACAGGGGATTGGATTTCTGAGAAAGCGCTCCTTCGTTTTCGTGCATCAGAAATTTTCCGTGACTGATTTTTTCAAATAATCCAGAGGGCGACTTCCGGAATACAGTATCGGTGTCGAGATAGAGTATATTTCCCTCAAACTGCTGTATTGCTTCCTGAATCATTTTGATTTTTACCCTGTGAATAAAGGGAGGATTGCCTTTCCATTCGTTTACTTCCTGTGACGTAATCACCCTGTATTGAACTTCAGGAGGTAAAAAAAACTGAAGATAAGCCGGATTATCCGTATAAATTAAGACCTGAAAAAGGGAAGCTGCGTTTTTTTCGGAATTGTATAATGACAAAACGGAATAAATGGCTTCGTGTAAAAAGTCGGGATGACCGTGTGCTTGATACAATATCAGGTTTTGAGTGTTCATCTAAAAGCGTATTTCTGGCAAAATTAATAGTTTTTATCAGATTTTTCTTATATTTTACAGGATAAGAAAAGGAAATAAAGTACTTATTTGCGTTATTGCTCCCCGCGCTCCTATTGAGCTGGGTTTTCGGCGGCAAGGTTTGCCTCGGTTTGTTCTTTTTTTGCTTCTTTTTCTACCTCATCGGCATCGGCAACGCCAAACTCATTGATGTATATTTTTATCAGTACAAAAAACATGGAAATCAGTAACGGTCCGAAGATAATCCCTAAAAATCCAAACATGTTGATACCGATAAATGCCCCAAATAAAGTGATTAGGGGATGGATATTTGCCAGTTTTTTCTGAATCATCAGTCGGGCGATATTATCCACTGAACCAATCAGAAAAATGCCCCATAATCCCACTCCGACTCCCTGCCAAATCCGGCCCTGAGATAATTCATAAATCATCACCGGCAGGAAAATCAGCATAGAACCCACGATTGGAACAACAGAGCTAATAGCGGTCAGTAATCCCATAAGGATAAACTGATTAACCCCAAAAATCCAGTATCCCAGCAAACCCACCGTTCCCTGAGCTACAGCGACCAAAGGAATCCCGATAGCATTGCTGTAAACAAGGCTGCGAAACTCTGAAATACTTGTTTGAACATTCTGATTTTTGAAAGGGATGTTGTGTCTGAGCCACTTTTCGATAGAGGTGGTTTCAATCAGCATAAAATACAATATAACGTACATCAGCATGATATTTCCGACACCTGACATCGTTTCTTCTATTGTTTTTTGGGCAAAACTCAATATTGAACTGTTAATATTACTCAGGTTTTTTGCACTGAGAATATCCAGGGACAAATTTTGAATCAGATAATCATTGATTTGCAGGAAGGTATGATTAATTACTTCCGGATTTTGAATCAGCGGGCGGATAGTTTTAATAGCGTAAGTCGTAAGCCACCCAAAGGGAATAATGAGTAAGATGACAGAAATCAGCATCATAAAAAGTGCAGCAATCCATTTTTTCCATTTCCGGTTTATGATGAGTTTGAGCATCGCCGGGCGCATCAGAACGTATAAAGTAATTGCTCCAAGGAAGGCGCCAAGCATAAAATACATTTCCTTGAGAATGATAATCCCCAAAAAAAGGAGAAACACAAGGAATAATCCCTGACGGATGATATTAGGATTTATTTTATTGTTCATGAATTTTGTTTGAAAAAGAGGGTTGTCTTACTTGGCGAGGAGACAAACAGCCGTCACCACATAATTCACAAAGATACGGAAAAATATCTGACAATGAAGGGGGAATATTTCTTTTAAAAAGGGATGCTTGACAGATACAAAGCGTATCCTATTTCCTTTTGGCTACTACTACCATTTCTTCTCCGATTTTGAAAAAAGAGAGGAGTTTATAGGCAATATTGTGCAGAATAACCATGATTTTTAATTGCCATAGCGGGCGGGAAGTCATTGTGTTAAAATATTGTTGTCTTTCTGCTGAATTCATAGGGCTTGTGTCCGCTCCGGATTGTTTTTTCGCTTTTCTTTTTTTGAGCCACGGGAAAACTACAAACATAAAAAAGGTTTTCAGTTCCAGGGAGGATTTTACGGCTGCTACCTCAAATCCGTATTGTTCCAGGAGTCGGGTAAGGGTTTGGGGGGTAAAATAATTGACATGATCGAGGCTAATCATTGGCCAGGAGTCTTTCATTTTTTTGGCGATGAAGCTATCAATCTGCGGTACCTGAATGAGCAAATGTCCTCCCCGCCGAACGACCTTTGTGCATTTTTCAATGAATTTATGTCCTTCATCAATGTGTTCGAGGACATCCCACATCGTTAGCACATCAAATTGTTCTTTTTCTTCCAGATCATAAAAATTGATATCCTCAACCGGTAATCCCAAATCCTGAGTACAATAGGTGTGCAGGTGTTTTGCGATTTCCACTCCATAAATATCATATCCCAGTTCTTTGGCTGCGAGCAGAAAATGCCCCCATCCACATCCCAAATCAAAGAGTTTGCTCCCTTTAGGGTGATATTTTGAAATTAAATCAAACTTAAGTTTTTGTCTTTGTACCTTTACCCAGTTGTTGCCTCTTCTGACCTGTTCCAGTACCGACTCGCCCTTGTATTGGGTGTAGTCTATATCTTTACGATAATAGAGCGGTAAAAAAATGAAACTGCATTGCTGACACTGATGCAGCAGAAAAGTAGTAGTTCTGTGAACTTCCATCCACGGTTTAAACTGAGAGGCATCCTGACACCCACACACAATGCATTTTGCCCCTTCCAATATATTTTCTGATTCTGAACCCATTGTAGATTAATGTACCTTTAATAAAAAAAACAGTATGGAAACTGTGAAATGAAATCCCAAAGGCAAAAAAAAATTATTCTTCAGTGCTCAATTGCTCTCTGAGGGTTTGCCGGAGTTTCATGAGGGCTTTACCCAGTAGATTCAGTCCTGTCCATTTTTCAGGATTTCTTACCTCCGGATTGTCTTCTGACATTCCGATGCCCCAGATATTATCCAGCGGGCTTGCTTCAGCCAGGAGTTTGTCTCCCGTTTCGAGCAGGATAGATTGCAGTTTCGGGTTCTGAGTAAATTTATGAAAACTGCCTTCATATACGATTCTCTCCCGGTTGTAAACCCATTCAGCCTCATCAAACCCTTTTACCAGCCGGCCGAGTTGTTTCTGTACAGACGGCTTTTCAGTCTGAAGAATCTGTTCTGCTGTTTCATCATCACAAAACATTTTTGCTTTTTGATACATCATATACTGTTCAGCACAGTTGAAGGTAATTCCGTCCACAGTAAAGGGAGAAATATGCCATTGAGAAAAAGGATGTTCTCTTTTCCAGAAAAATTCGATTTCCATATACATTTGTGATTAATTATTTCCCGGATTCGATATCGTATAAAACAGACAACGCTTTTTTATTATCCCGTAAAAACTTTTTATGAAGTTCTCTCCATAAAGTGATTTGCGGGCTGAGGGCTTCCGGATTGCAATAGCCGTAAATCTTTTCTGCAATCTGCGGATTTCTTGCCAGCCAGTATAAATTATGATTTAAAGCAGCCATAATACCGGCATCTTCGGTGATGAGTCTTT
Source organism: Bacteroidia bacterium (assembly GCA_019695295.1). Taxonomy (GTDB): domain Bacteria; phylum Bacteroidota; class Bacteroidia; order J057; family J057; genus JAAFHL01. The sequence goes on from JAIBAH010000051.1 coordinate 4,968, forward strand.
TCTTTTTGAGCAGCTCGGAAGTGAGAAAAGGATTGTCAGTCATCCAGTAAGCATTTTTCATCAGTTCCGCTATCAACTCAGGGTTTTGTCTGAGATACTTCAGGTCTGCAATTGGCAGTGACAAGTAGTTGGTATTCAGGGAACGGATTTTTTGCTTTTCAAAGATATCCCTTAATGAACGTTCAGACTCCCATTTGTTTTCTATCTCAGCGGAATCGAGCAGTCCGTTTTTGTCAGCATCCGCAAAATTGAAATTGTCTTTATTAAAATAGAAAATAAAATCGTCGGCAAAGTTTGCCATTTCCTCTTTGCTAAGTTTCTTGTTTTTGTCAATATCAGCTACACTAAAACGGGCAGTTTTATACCAGGCTTCTATTTTATTACGGATATCAATCTGAGAAAATCCGGAGAGGGAGAAACTCATGAATAGTATCAGAAAGAATAGTTGATTTTGTCTCATAATGAATGTGTATCAAAAAGCTGTTTTCAAACAGGTTAATTAATTCAGTGCGCAAATATACGTTTTTTTGGTTAAATCGCCGGCTTTTATCAAAAGTTTGAGATTGATTGTGGTATTTTACCCGTTTTTTAGCTTCATTATCAGGTCCGAAACACCCAGAAGATATCCGTTTATTCCCAGTCCGGCTATTACTCCGTCACATACCGAAGATAAAACAGAATGAGCACGGAAAGCCTCCCTTTGGTAGATATTGGAAAGGTGCACCTCCGTTTTGGGAAAGGCGAGCATCTTTAACGCATCGTGGATAGCATAGCTGTAATGAGAGAAAGCCCCGGCATTTATAATAAGCCCCGTATGCTCCTGTCCCCAGAGTGATTGCAGATAATCAATGATTTCTCCCTCATGATTAGACTGAAAAAAAGCGATTTCAGTACCCGGAAAGGTTTCCCGGATTGTTTTTTCCAGGTCGGTGAGCGTAAAAGTACCGTAAATATCCGGCTCTCTTTTTCCCAGCATATTCAGGTTAGGCCCGTTGATTATATGGATTCTGATTTTCTCCGGCATGATTTATACATTATAATTATAAGCAGTTACAATCCCCGGTTTTAGCGAATACGGATTTCGGAAAAAAGCGTATTCTCAGGGCTGCTTTCATCCAGCAACCTCCCGCTTGTGACAATCATCTGAGGGAAAATCCCATATCTTTCCATTACAGAAGCCATTTCCAGTCCTCTTAATCCGGCGAGTCTTCGGGTGTCATAAATCAAAGACGAATTGGAACTCTCTTTCCTGAGAGCAGTGGTAATGACCACATTTTTGTAGGAAAAATTTTTCAGCGTTTCCGCCAGTTTAATCAAAATGGAAAGTCCTTTGCCTTTTACGTTCTTATCATCAGTATCAAAGCACAAATTATTGGGAATAAGAATCATAATTTCTCCATTATCGGTTGTGATAGTGACTTTATCCACCGCAAAAACGCCAATCTGGACTTTGAGGTTATCCAGAAAAGTCTGCATCTCAGCAGAAAGCTCCGGCCCTTTTCCGGGTTTTTCCTCGACAGAAAGCAGTGCCAGTTCTTTTTGAATAATTTTGGCTTCTTTTTCATTGATTTGCTTTTCTTTTTCCAGTAATTTCATCATTTCCTGATTGAAATCTCCCCCTCCCGTATTTCCGCCGTTTTTCAGGAGAAGCCGTAACTGACGATTCAGGCGTGCAGTATCACTCACAAGCATTCCCATATAGTTTGTCATATCAACGCTGCTTTTCAGGGTACTCCTGTACTTCATCCCCAAAAGCGTAGTGTCCTGTTTTAACTGCAGGTTTTCATTTACATAACGTTCCCGCATCCACTCGCTCGCCTTGAATTTTTTGGCACTTACGCACCCGGAAAGGATAAGCGAAAGCAATACTAAAAAAGACCCTGTGTAATATAATTTTTTCATTCCAAATCACATTTTATATATAATTTTGCAAAGATAAAAGAAAAATGAATGAAGGCAGGAAATTAAAATACAGAATTTACGCTTTTAGCCTCAAAAAACGAAATCATGAACAATCATTTGTTTTCAATAGCCATCCACGGAGGAGCAGGGACAATCCTTAAATCAGAGATGACTCCCAAAAAAGAAAAAAATTACCGGGATGCTTTGCAGGAAGCCATTTTTGCCGGAATAGCAATTCTGAAAAACGGAGGCTCTGCCGAAAATGCGGTTGTGACTGCCGTTACTGTACTGGAAAACTGTGACTTGTTTAATGCAGGCAAAGGTTCTGTATTTACACACGAAGGTACTCACGAAATGGACGCCTCTCTCATGGAAGGATTAACCCTCAGAGCCGGAGCTGTGGCCGGGGTGAAACATATCCGGAACCCGATTATCCTTGCTCAGTCTGTGATGAATCTGTCCCCTCATGTCCTGCTTTTGGGAGAAGGAGCCGAACGTTTTGCCGAAAGTATAGGAATGGAAAAAGTCCCTCAGGAATACTTCTCGACCGAATTACGCAAAAAGCAACTCGAAGCAATCCGGAATTCCGGAAAAGTAGCACTTGACCATTCTGTTTCGGAGGAGATACACAAGAAAAGGGGAACAGTAGGTGCGGTTGCCAGGGACAAGGCCGGTAATCTTGCTGCGGCTACCTCTACCGGAGGGATGACCAATAAACGATTCGGAAGGGTAGGAGACACCCCTTTGATTGGGGCCGGCACCTACGCCAGTAATCAGTCCTGCGCTGTCTCTGCAACCGGGTGGGGCGAGTTTTTTATCCGCGGAGTCGTGGCGTATGATGTAGCGGCACTGATATTGTATAATAAATTTTCGTTGCAGGAAGCAGTCAGGCATGTAATCCACGATAAGCTCGGAAAATTATCCCCCATAGAGGGTGAATACGGTGACGGTGGGTTGATTTCTGTTGATAATCAAGGGAATATTGTAATGGATTTTAATACTCCCGGAATGTACAGAGCTTCCTGTAAAGAAGGCGAACCGGTATTTACCGGACTATACGAATATTAATTTTTAGACAGTGCAAAAGGGATTTGCTTGGACTATTAAAGAATTTTCGTAATTTTGCCGAAATTACGCTATTCGTGAAAATAGGCGGATTAAATTTACGGATAACTATAGTCAATAAGCCATTATTCAGAAATTTTAGGGAAAAACTAAACTCCCGGACTTTTCATAAAAGGTGTAAAATTTTGGTTATTAGTAAATTAAGTCTATTTTTTAGAATTCCAACTACCTTTGTTTGAGTGAATTATATTTTGCCAAATATTCCCGGTTCTACAGAAAGCCTACTTTCTCACAAGAAAGAGAAAAGGAAGGGTTTTGCTGTGCTGCTGGACCCGGATAAACTGAATTTGAAGGATATCCCTCTTCTGGTAGAGGCTGCCCTCAATGCCGGTGTCACCTACTTCTTTGTAGGGGGAAGTCTGATGGTAAATGAAGAGATCAATAAGGTGATTCCCGAGTTGAAAAAAGTATGTCCGATTCCGGTGATTTTGTTTCCAGGAAGTCTGAGTCAGATTGTACCTTCTGCCGACGCAATCTTTTTTCTCTCACTCATCAGCGGACGCAACCCTGAACTGTTGATTGGTAATCATGTGCTTGCTGCCCCGTTACTGAAAAAAACCAATCTGGAAATTATCCCCACCGGATATATGCTGATAGAGTCAGGCAAAATGACTACCGTAAACTATATCAGTAATACATTGCCCATTCCTTCTGATAAAACGGATATCGCAATCTGTACCGCTATGGCTGGCGAAATGCTCGGACTGAAAGTGATCTATATGGATGGCGGAAGCGGAGCGTATCGTACGATTCCCACTCAGATGATCAGAGGAGTAACCGACAATATCAATATACCCGTAATCGTAGGCGGTGGAATTCGTACAGCAGAAGAAGCAGTGTCTATCTGGGAAGCCGGTGCTGAGGTGATTGTAATTGGAAATGCCCTGGAATCCGGGAAAGACATGAGCCTTATGAAAAAAGTCGGTGACGCAATGTGTCAACTTAATACTAAGCTATAAATCAGTTCAACAACTATTCTTCTCTCTATTGCAGTATGCGTAATGTTTATTTTGTATATTTTTTTCTGTTAAGTCTTTTTCTTATGTTTCAGGGATGTGATTCTACCCCTGAAAAAACCGACGTCCGGAAAAAAGTGATTGGAAAATACTGTAATGAAGAACATACGCTGATACTCACAGACAGCAATACTTACACCAATGTCAAATATCTCAAAGGAATTCTGACAGATATTCAATATCAGGAATCCTGTTCTGGTAAATATCAGATAGATATGAAAGACGGGCACTGGATTATCCGTTTTGAAAAATCGCCTCATCCCAAATCTGTATCCGATTGTCAGCAGGAATACACCCTTTGGACTGAGAAAGAGGGCTATCTGATAGGAGAAAAAGAGGTTACAATGCGGGATTTATTTGACAATACGCCTTTAACGAAATCAAAATGTAAATAATTTCTGTTTATCAGGGATAAATACGGATAAAAATATAATCTCTGCTCTCTTCAAAGAAAAATTCATTAAGTAAAGTAATAATAAAAATATGAAAATGATATGTGTAGGGCGGAATTATGCTGAGCATGCCCGCGAACTCGGAAATGAAGTGCCGGAAAACCCTCTGATATTTATCAAGCCGGATACCGCACTGCTTAAAGATAATCAGCCCTTTTATCATCCTGATTTTAGCAACGATATTCATTATGAATGTGAACTTGTATTCAGGGTATCAAGAGAAGGGAAATATATTCAGGAAAAATTCGCTTCCACTTACCTCGACGGAGTGGGATTAGGGATAGACTTCACTGCAAGAGACCTGCAAAACGAAGCAAAACAAAAAGGCCTGCCATGGACACTTTCCAAATGCTTCAATCATTCTGCTCCGGTTTCCAATTTTCTGCCTTTGGACAGATTCCCCGATTTGCAGAATATTCACTTTGAGTGCCGTATCAACGGAGATACCCGTCAGGTCGGCGATTCGTCCCTGATGATTTACTCCATCAACTACCTTGTCGCTTTCATTTCACGCTATATAACCCTGAAAAAAGGAGATTATATCTTCACCGGTACGCCCGCAGGAGTAGGCAAAATCAATGTAAATGACCATATACAGGGATTTCTTGAAGGAGAAAAACTACTGGACTTCCAGGTTAAGTAATTAATAATCAATAGTATGAAGGAGAATATGCAAATCATGCCCTGTACTGTTTGTGGCGAAACAGAGAATCTTTCGCTCCTGCCTTTTCAGTGTAAAGACTACACTGTATCGGGGGAAATGTACGCTATTGCACAATGTAATCATTGTCAGCACAGATATACACTCAGTCCTCCTTCAGAAAAGGAAATAGGAAAATACTACAAATCAGATACTTATGTATCCCACTCCGATACTCAGGAAGGAGTTATCAATAAATTGTATCATATTGTACGGAAGAGAGCCCTCAAAAAAAAGCAATTCGTTATTTGTAACGATTCCGGAAAAAAAACAGGAAAAATCCTCGATATAGGGTGTGGCACAGGGGCTTTTCTGAGTCAGATGAAACAGGCAGGATGGAATGTAAACGGACTTGAGCCCGATGAGGATGCAAGAAAACAGGCAGAAACCCTCCATGGGATTCAACCGCAGTCTCCCGAAGCACTTTTTACTTTCGCTCCGGAAACCTTTGATGCTGTAACCATGTGGCATGTACTGGAACATGTACACCGTCTGGATGAATATTTGTCGCAGATTCACGCTATCCTGAAAAAAGAAGGGGTGTTTTTTGTGGCAGTACCGAATTTTAAGTCTTACGACGCCGAAAAATACAAAGAATTCTGGGCCGGATATGATGTTCCCCGTCATTTGCATCATTTCTGTCCGGAATCTATGCATACACTGATGCAGAAAAACGGGTTTTATATAGACAAACTCCGGCCAATGCCGTATGACGCATTTTATGTAAGCCTTCTGAGCGAAAAATATATCCATGGAAAAGACCGGTTGTTTCACGGATTTCTGAATGGATGGCGCTCATTTCAGCAATCCAGCGTGGATGTACGCACCTGTAGTTCCATTTTATATATAATTCGCAAAAAAGATATATAGGAGAATTGAAAAAATCTCTCTTATTATTAAACCTTTTTTTTAAGTATTTCGTAAAACCGACTTGGGTAAATGATATATTTTGCCTTTTTCGGGCATTCTTAATACAGAAACTAAATAACCATTGTCTTTGATGGAACAAAATAAACAGTTTGAACAGCGTCTGAGTGAATTCAGAAAAAAGTTTTACATCAATAAAATCCTGAAAGGAGCGCTGATTTTAGCGGTACTAACGGGTGCAATGCTGTTTATTGCACTGATGAGTGAAGGCCTCTTTGGCTTTGAGCCGCCTGTGCGTACAGGAATTGTTTATACGATTGGTGCTGTATTTCTGGGAGTGCTTGCAGTCATGGTAATATATCCGGTTACTCAGTTACTCAAAATCGCCGGTACAATCTCAGATTTTCAAATTGCTGACATCGTAAAAAATCACTTTCCGGAAATCAATGACAAATTACTTAACCTGCTTCAACTCAGAAAACAATCTGCTTCCGACAATAACGCCCTCGTCGCCGCAGCAATTAACCGTAAAGCTTCCGAAATTACACCCGTAAAAATCAGTTCTGCCATCAATCTGAAAATGAATTTCAGGTATCTCCGGTGGCTCGCATTTATCGGCCTGCTTTTTCTCGTTGTTTATTTTATCAATCCGGAATTGCTCTCCATCGGTTCTTACAGGCTCATTAATTATACCCAGAAATTCGTGCCGCCGCCGCCTTTTCAGATAAAAGTAAACGGAGTCCCCGAAAAAGTAATTGCAGGCGAGCCTGTAAACCTCAATATCACTGTAGAAGGAAAAGAAATCCCCGCCGAATTATCCATTTTTATCAAAAAAGAAACAGAAGAAGGATTTATTGACTATAATCTGCAAAAAGAAAAAACAACGGAATTTACCTATAATTTTACAGACCTTAAAGAAGATTTTTCTTTTTATGTAGGAAATCCGGAGGTCAAAACGGAGGAGTTTAAAATTCACGTAGTCAAAAGACCTTTCATTAAAAATTTCCGCGTAAAAATCCAGAATCCCGCTTATACCGGATTAGGCACCGAAGAACTCGAACCCAATATCGGTGACTTCAAGGTACTCAAAGGAGCGCAGGTTTCCTGGGAGATGGAGGCGCAGGGAGATATAGAGGATGCCTATATGATTCATAATAATCAGCAAAGTAAATTTACCATGCTGAGCGAGGATAAAATGAGCTATCGTCAGTCTATTCTGGGAGATATGCATTATTATTTATCCCTGACCTCCAAAGAAAAAATCGGAAACATTGATACAATCCGCTATCAGATTCAGACAATTCAGGATCGTTTCCCCTCCATTTACGTAAATTCCCCCAACAGTGAATATGTTGTAGATCTGGACCCAACCCTTCCTTTAGGGCTGGATATAGGAGATGACTACGGATTCTCCAAAATGATTTTGTATTACCGTACTACCAAATCCGGCGGAAACTCAGCGGTAAGCCCCGTCTACAGCAGCTATCCCCTCACGCTGAACCCCAAAACCCTCCTCCAAACCCTCAATTATACGCTTGACCTTACCAAATTCGGATTAAGGGAAGGAGATGAAATGGAATACTATGTGGAAGTATGGGATAATGATGGTATTTCCGGAAATAAATCCTCTAAAAGTGCTATCTTTAAAGTAAAACATCCAACCCTCGACGCTAAATATGAGGAAGTCAATCAGCAGCAGGAGGCGGTAAAGGAAGACCTCAACAAACTCAAAGAGGAAGCCGATCAGATGATTGAAGAGTATAAAAAAATGCAGGAAAAACTGCTGGATCAAAAACGACTTTCTTTTGATGACAAAAAACAGGCGCAGAATATGCTCAAGCAGCATCAGGATATGATGGAAAAAATGCAGGATGTACGCCAGAAAATGGAGCAGGCCAAAGAAGAACTTCAGAATAATCAGATGATTTCCGAAGAAACCCTCAAAAAATATGAGGAACTGAATAAACTGGTGGAGGAAATGAAAAACCCTGAACTGGAAAAATTTATCAAGGAAATGCAGGAAAAACTCGAAACCCTCACGCCTGAGCAGATTAAAAATAAAATGGAAAACCTCCAGATGAAAGAGGAAGAGATGAAGAAAAGCATCGAACGTACGATGGAACTTCTGAAACAACTCGAGGTGCAGCAGAAAATAGATGAAATCAAAAATAAACTCGATAACCTGAAAGCAAAACAGGATATGCTCAATGAGAAAACGCAGAATGCAAAATCGCCTCAGGAAATGAAGCAGATGGAGCAAATGCAGGATGAACTCAATAAGCAAATGAAAGAGATCGAGAAAGACCTTGAAGAACTGGCCGAGAAAAAGGAAAAAACCAATACGAAGGACCAGGACTTGATGAATGAACTTAAAAAAGACGCAAAGGATACCGAAGGTGAAATGAAAGACGCTTCTGAAGAAATGGATGAGTCATCCGATCAGCAGCAATCCGGCGATTCTCAAAAGTCCGAGCAGTCCAAGCAAAACGCTTCCAAAAAGCAAAAGAGCGCTTCCAAAAAAATGAAGGAAATGTCCGAAAAATTAAGCTCTATGCAAATGAAGTCGCAGGAAAGTCAGGACGAACAAAATCTGGAACAACTCCGTCAGCTTCTGGAAAATCTGCTTCGCCTTTCTTTTGAGCAGGAAGATTTAAGAAATGAAACTCAGGCACTGAAATTCAATGACCCTGCACTCAAAGATAAAAGCCAGGAGCAAAAAAAGCTACAGGATGATATGAAACTCGTCCGCGACAGCCTCGATGCACTTGCCAAAAAAGTAGTGCAGATTAAACAGTTTGTAATGGACGAAAGTTCAAAAGTTACGGAAGCAATGAAAAGTTCCCAAACGCATTTCCGTAATAAAAATATCCCGATGACTTCTCAGCAGCAGCATCTTTCAATGACAAGCATCAACAACCTTGCGAATATGCTCTCTGAAGTAATGAAGCAGATTCAGGCTCAGATGAAAAGCGGTCAGCAGAATCAGGGGCAGGGAATGTGCCAGAAGCCCGGAAACAAGAAAGGGAATAATCCCGGAATGCAGCAGCTCGGTCAGAAGCAGGGACAGCTCAATGGAATGATGCAGAATATGATGAACGGCGGAAATATGGATCCAAGCAAACTGGCCGAAATGGCCGCTCAGCAGGAGGCGATTCGCAAGCAACTGAAGGAAATGCATGAAAAAATTAAGGGAGAAGAAGGCTCCGGCGGAATGCTGGGGGATATGGAAAAGGTAATGGAGCAAATGAAAGAGACGGAAACGGAATTGATGAATCGTCAGCTTACCGCTGAAACGATGATGCGACAGCAGCAAATACTTTCCCGTATGCTTCAGGCAGATAAGTCTGTAAGGGAAAGAGAGCTGGATGATAAGCGGGAGTCCAATACCGGAAGGGAACTGGACCATAAAGCCCCCGAGCAACTGACAAAAGAAGAATACAAAAATAAATTAAGACAGGAGTTATTAAAAACCAATAAAATGGAATACTCCGGAGATTTTATCTATCTGATTGAACAATATTTTAAAAAAATAGAAGGCTCCAGATAAGTTTAGCAATTTTTTAGTAAAAATTAGCAGCAAAACCAAGAACAACGTTCAACTGCTTTCGTATAAACTATTAAACAGTAGAGTAATGAAAATGCAAGCTCCTTCATCTAAGTCTGACAATACTATGAACTCTGTATTTGAATTAGAAAGTAATCCCAGCGCGATTCATGAGGTAGAAAATATCATTGATGTTTTTAACCGTAAGCTGAAGTTTAAAGAAGATGTTTTTGGCAATATTATGGTAGCCGTTACCGAAGCTGTCAATAACGCAATCTTTCATGGTAATGCTGAGTCTGAAAACAAAAAAGTCCATATATGCTTTGATACTTCTCATGCTTATAAGCTGATCGTAAAAGTAAGAGATGAAGGCCCCGGATTTGATGTAGAGAGTCTGCCTGACCCAACAGCCCCCGAAAATATCGATAAACCCGGAGGCAGAGGCATTTTTCTCATGCGTCATCTTGCCGATGAACTCTACTTCAATGAGCATGGAAAAGAAGCAGTGATGACTTTTCATATTTAGCATTTATTAGTTCCTGTTTTTGTTTTTTCCGGATTAACCCTGAAAAGTAATATTTAACGAATATAAATTTACCTTTTTTTGTTTTTTGAATGGCCTGAAACGGGATAATTCTCCCTTATCTGAATTTACAGAAAACCTACTGTTTTTTGATTTTTTACCCGATTTTAAATACCAGTTTTTAAATAAATAATTATGAAAATAGCGTCTTTAGCAGGCAAAATTCAGTTTTATAATGAAGATGTCTCCTTCGTTTTGCCCTATAAATCAAAAGTACGTACCTGGATTGCTGAAATTATTTACGAGAACGGACATAAAATAAAAGAACTGAACTATATTTTCGTATCCGACGATTACCTGCTGGCACTCAACAAAGAGATGCTGAATCACGATTATTATACAGATATAATCACCATTCCCTACCACGACGAAGGGGCTCAGGCGCTGCATTCGGATATCTATATCAGCCTGGAAAGAGTGCTGGATAATGCACAGACCCTGGGCGTTTCAGCGTCGGATGAGCTACACAGAGTGATGATTCACGGGGTACTACACTTGCTGGGGCATAAAGACGAAACAGAAGAAGACAAGCAAAAAATGAGAGAAGCCGAGAATAAGGCACTCGAACGCATTGTTTTTTAATCGGTAATACAGAGGGATTTACCGGATTTTGTAATAATCTCTTAATTCCTGACTAAAATTCTGTAATTTTGCAGATAATTATAAAGTAGCCGGAAAGTCCGGTTTCTTTTTTTGATTTTTTATATGAATCTACTTTCTGCTGAAAATATCAGTAAAAATTACGGAGAAAAAACGTTATTCAAAAATATAAATATTGGCGTAAACCAGGGAGAAAGAATCGCTTTTATCGGCGTGAATGGCTCCGGGAAGTCCACCCTCCTGAAAGTACTCTCCGGAGAAGAAAATCCGGATGAAGGGACTGTATCTGCACGCAAAGGCATAACGATTGGTTTTCTGGGACAGAATCCAAAATTTGAAGAAGACGCTACCGTCTTTGAAAATGTATTTTCGGCGAATCATCCCTTAATGAAACTCATTAAGGAATATGAGTTACATCATCAGAAAACCCGGCATACTCCCGAAGAAGAAGCCCGTGCACTCCAGCTTGTGGAGCAAATGACAGCTCTGCACGCATGGGAATATGAGCACAGAACCAAAGAAATCATTTCAAGAATGGGCATTGAAGAATGGATTCATAAGCCCGTCAGAATGCTTTCCGGAGGACAACGCAAGCGGGTGGCTATGGCAAGGGTGCTGATGGAAGAGCCGGATTTACTCATTCTGGATGAACCTACCAATCACCTTGATCTGGAAACGGTAGAATGGCTGGAAAATATGATTTCTGAGCGTTTTCAGAATGTGTTGATTGTCACCCACGACCGTTATTTCCTCGACAAACTGACCAATCATATCATTGAACTCAGTAATGGGGAAACATTTAAATATAAAGGAAATTACGCTTATTTCCTGGAAAAAAAAGCCGAAAGGGAAGAAATCCGCAACTCAGAAATTGATAAGGCCAAAAACCTCATGCGCAAGGAACTGGAATGGATTCGGAGACAACCCAAAGCAAGGGGCACAAAAGCCAAATACAGGGTGGACGCTTTCGAAGAAATTCAGGAAAAAGCCCGGCAGAAAACGGTTGATACTCAACTGGAACTTCAGATTAAGACTTCCCGCCTTGGGGGAAAAACCATTAATGTAAAAAATATTTCCAAGAAATACGGAGACACGGTGTTGCTCAATCGGTTTTCCCATAATTTTCAGAAAGGAGAAAGAGTGGGGATTATTGGTAAAAATGGCATAGGAAAAACTACTTTTCTGGAAATGCTCACCGGCATTATCCCGCCTGATACCGGAGATGTGGATATGGGCGAATCTACGATAGTAGGATATTACCGTCAGGAGGACATGAACCTCAACGAACAAAAAAGAGTGATTGAGGTAGTAAAGGATATCGCAGAGGTAATTGAATTGAATAATGGCGAAAAAATCACCGCTTCCCAGTTTCTTCAGAAATTTCTTTTTCCGCCTGCCCAGCAGCACGCATTTGTTTCTACCCTCAGCGGAGGCGAAAAAAAACGACTTCAACTCCTGACAGTCCTCATCAAAAACCCTAACTTCCTGATTCTGGATGAGCCTACCAATGACCTGGATATAGGTTCCCTGAATATTCTGGAAGAGTTTCTCGATAATTTTCCCGGAACGCTGATTATCGTGTCCCACGACCGGTATTTTATGGATAAACTCGTGGATCATCTCTTTGTATTTGAAGGCAACGGAATCATCAGGGATTTCCCCGGAAACTACTCCGACTACAGAGAGTGGAAAAAAGGGCAGGCAGAAGAAGAAAAAGAAGAGAAAAAAGAAAAAACGGTACCGGTACTTCCTGCGGATGCACCCAAAAAAGAATCCCCCAAACTGAAAAGAAGCTTTAAGGAACAAAAAGAGTTTGAGTCGCTGACAAATGAACTGGAAGTACTGGAAAACGAAAAGGAAAACCTCTCTTTACTTCTATCCGGGGAAGCTACGGATTATGAAAATCTGATAAAAGCAACCAATAGAATAGAGGAAATATCCGGACTGCTCGAAGAAAAAGAACTCCGCTGGCTTGAGTTGAGTGAACTTGAGGCTTACGGATAAAAATGATGAAGGCTTTCTTCCGTTTGTGGAAAGAAAGCCTTAATTTTTTACCCTTTTTTAATCATTTTAAAAAAAACATTGTGCCAACCATTAGTACAAGCGCAACCAGAATTAGAAGTAATTTTTTGTTCATACCAGATAGAGAAAATAAAGTAAATAAATTTGAAATACGATTACAAAATTAATGTCAGAATTTATTTTGTCAAGTACACAAATATGTAGATTTTTGGTAGTATTTTAATAAATATTGTTTTATAGTTAAGTAATTGGTAATCAATTAATTGAATAAATTTTTTCTTGTAAAATTTTCTAAAAACCGGAAAAATAATAATTCAAACAATCATTTCCGGGAAATTATTAAATAAAAAAGACTTTTATTCCGGGATTAATTTTGGGAGAGATTATATTAAGTTCTGTATGAGAAACAATACAATGAAATTTTTCTTCAAAAAACGCATTTAAACCTCACAGAAAAAACTTCCTGACTGCAATTATAGTCAGGGATTCTGAGGATTTACCCCCATAATAAAAAGGAAGTTCACCCTTCGGATTGTAAAAACCGCCCGAAGGATGCCCCGTTATTTATTGATATAGTTTTTGAAATAACTACATTCACGAATGATTTCTGCATAATATCTCGTCCCGGCAAAACTCTTTTTTAGCTGTTCGTATTCCTGATATACCGCTTGCGCATTTCCGTTCCGGGTATAAGTCTGATTGAGTTTACACTTAGCCATTCCAAACTGTATTTTGGCACCCAGTTCAGGGGCAGGCTTCTGATTCAGGGCTTTCTCGTAATAAGAAATTGCCGGATTCATATTATAAAAGAGAGAAGCCTTTTGACTTTCTATAAATTCCTTTGAAATGTACTCATCTCCGTCCATGTCAAAATAAAATAAGTCAGAGCCTGAGCGGGAATAGGCAAGCGCCCGCCATCCGGGTCCAAAGTAGCTGATATTATACCAGGCATTGCCTAATTTGAAGTAGTTTTCGGCGGCCTTTTGAGTATTTTTTCCTGCTTCTTCTTCCATCTCTGCCATTTTGTTTACGAGCCATAGCTTATTATTGTCCGCTGCAGTTCCATAGCGGGTTTCAGCTTCGTCATGACGGTCATTGATAAAACTCTCGAAGGGATTAAAGTGAATCTGAAAATACCCGTACTGATTTTCGCGGTAGCTTACGGAAGTTCTTTCGTATGCGGCTTTTGCATTGCTTAACTCCCCTTTTCTGAGGTAATAAGTCCCTTTTATGTCCCATAAAACATCCGTACCGCTGATTCCGTTATCATTAAACTCTTTTTCCAGCAGATGTTTTTCAAATGAGGTAGAAGGATTCACCGCCCACTTTAAAATATTATCCACGATGGATACATCTGTATTCGAGAATAAGCCCTTTATCCCTTTTTTGCAAAGAAACGCTTTTCCTGTTTCGCCTTTTCTTTCGTAGCAGCGGGAAAAATTGGCAAGCATACAATTATATACATTGGTTTTGACATTTTCCACTTCCCATTGATTATCCTCATTTTTTGCCTTTTCAAGCCCAAGGTTGAGGTATTCATTGTACATACTTTCTTCGGTGCCTCTGTCAATGGATTGCATTTGAGATACTTTAAGCAGATACAAAAATGACCGAATCTGGCTTTTGGTTTTGGGATTGTTTTCAGTGTCAGAGAGGCTTTCCATAATCCGGGAGGCATTCTGAAACTCTCCGGTAAGAAACATCAGGTACCCCTCTGCAAGTTGCCAGGCTCTCAGGTCTTTTACTTTTTTCTCTGCTACTTTTGCTGATACAAATTTTTTGAAAGTATAAAGATATTCACCGCTCATTTTTGAACCATCGTCGGTAATCTCATTTTTGTACTCTACCGGGATTGGAAATTTAAAATCAAATTCATAATCCATCAGACTGGTCTCTAACTTATTGATTTCCCTTATCAGTAAAAGAGTAAGATAATCTGACTGAGGGTCAAGCACATAGATTGACTTCATTTCTTCAATAGTCTGTGCATGCGGATGAATGGCCCGGATCAGATGTAGGGTAGATTTCTCCCGGTTGTTACTGCACAAGTTCATTACTTCGCTCCATTCATCATCGGATTGTGGACGGAAAGAATAATACATTTGCACTCTTTTGGTAGGACATTTTTCAAATACCTGAGAGAAGAGATACAAAGCTTCCGCTCTTTTTCCGGAACTCAGTAAGGCCCCGGCCTTGTTTCCCATTGCCCAGTATTTGACTACACTTTGAATATTCAGTGGTGCAATCAGATTGTCATACGTCCCGATTGCCTGACTGAAATCGCCTGCGTAATGCGCTAATCTTACGGCCTGATAGGCATAACGAAGTTTCAGAATAGGTTTAGTAGCCTTTTCCGCACTCTTTTGTCCTTCCTGATACAATTGCCGCATCACTTTGATGTTTTTTGGGGGAGCTTCTTCCCAGGGGTCATAGTAGCCCGAAGTAGCATGCACCTCACATTTTTTGGCATATACAAGATATTCCAGCGCATTGATATCTCTGTTACTGTTCAGGTACTTCGCCATAGTATTATCCTTAAATTTCCCGGAAACCAGTTTTCCGGATTTGGTAGCCGTTAATACAGCCTCCATCTCACTTACCGTACTGTTGTAAACAAAAGAATCTACCTCTGCCCGGGAAGCCCGCATAGAGCAGTAATCCACCCATTCAGCAGAATTATCCCGGTATAAATACTCCGGCTCGGCCCACTTGTATTCGTACAAACGGTCAAAACTGAATAGAAACGGACGAAAATCGGGGTTATTGTAGGTAAGTTCAGGGCTCCAGAAAATGCTGTTTGCCATAGGACCATCCCATGCACACAGCCCTTTGGCTATCGCCTGAAAAGGATTAAAAAACGGAGCCAATAATAATAATAACAGAATCCTGACAGATTTCATTTTCATACATGAACGGATTAAAAAAATACTGAGTACAAAGATACATAAGTATCTTGATTCTAAACGAAAGAAGAAGGGTATTTTATTGAAAGAACGAAAAAAAAAACAATAATCCCAGCCCTTATGAAGCGTCTTGCTTTGAGTCTGTGGAATACAAACCGGGATGACTCAGAATACAGAAGATGTTCCATGAAAAAATACGTTTTGGTACAGGTACTGCCTCAAGGATTGTCGTAAAACATTCGGGGGAAGAATTGTTTACATAATGCATTTTATTGTCCCGAAAATAGTTTTTTTAGTATGTAGTATAAAATCTACATAAATATTTTTAAAAATGTATTAAAAAGACACAGCTAAATACTATCTTTGTATATTAAATCATACAGTGTACAAAATATGGCAAAAATATTAATTATTGACGACGAAGAAACAATTCGCTCTACGCTGGGTGAAATTTTAGAGTACGAAGGTTATGAAATTGATTTTGCTGAAAATGGCAAAGAAGGACTGGATAAGGTGATAGCAAATAACTACGAGGTAGTACTTTGTGATATCAAAATGCCGAAAATGGATGGGCTGGAAGTGTTGCAGAAGGCAATCGAGGCAAAGCCTGAATCACAGTTTATTATGGTTTCCGGGCATGGAACAATCGAGCTGGCGGTTGAAGCTACCCGTTTAGGCGCTTATGACTTTATTATAAAGCCGCCTGACCTGAACCGCCTTCTCGTTTCTATCCGAAATGCGATAGATAAAACAGGATTGGTTTCTGAAACGAAAAAGCTTCGCCGGAAAATTACCAAAACCACGGAAATCATTGGGAGTTCTCCGCTCATTACACGCATCAAGGAACAAATCGAAAGAGTCGCTCCTACGGAAGCAAGGGTTCTGGTTACCGGAAATAATGGTACAGGGAAGGAACTTGTGGCCCGATGGCTACATGAAAAAAGCAAGCGGAATGATGCTCCTTTCGTAGAGGTGAATTGCGCCGCTATTCCTTCTGAACTGATTGAAAGTGAATTGTTTGGTCATGAAAAAGGCTCATTTACCGGAGCATACAGAAACCGGACAGGGAAATTTGAGCAGGCGAATGGAGGAACTCTTTTCCTGGATGAAATCGGGGATATGAGCCTTTCCGCTCAGGCTAAAGTACTGAGAGCACTTCAGGAAAGCCGCATCACAAGAATCGGTAGCGATAAATCGGTTGCAGTGGATGTCAGGGTTGTGGCTGCAACGAATAAAGACCTGCTGGCTGAAATAGATAATGGAAACTTCAGGGAAGACTTGTATCATCGTCTCAGCGTAATTCTGATTCATGTGCCCTCCCTCAAAGACCGTAAATCTGATATTCCGGAACTTGTTCAGTATTTTCTGCATCAGATTACCGAAGAGCAGGGAATGCCGATGCCTGTAATTAGTGCCAAAGCCCTGGAAGAACTTCAGAAACAAAGCTGGACCGGTAATATCCGTCAGTTGAGGAACGTCGTGGAAAGGCTTGTAATTATGTGCGGTTCCAAGATTCAGGAGCAGGATATCTATGACTACGTTACTCCTCCGGACAGAAAGTCCGCTACTGGCTCACCGACTGCAATTTATGAGCGTTTCAATAAGTTTCAGGAGTTTAAGGATTTTGTGGAAATGGAATTCATTAAGTTTCATCTTGAGGCAAACTCCTGGAATATTTCAAAAACGGCGGAAGTGCTGGATATTCAGAGAAGCCACCTTTATAATAAAATCAAGGAGTACAATATAGTACGGTAATAAATAAGGGCCGGATTAAAAAATATAAAAAAGCATTTGGATGGCAGGGGATTTCTCTGCCATTTTTTTATGAAATTTTCTGGAAATATTCTTCTCCGGATTCCTGCAATTTCCCCGATAAGCACTCAGGCAGGGGAATATTTTACTTTATAGCAATCATAATCGGGATTTTCCGGTTAAACCGGGATTTATGCCTATTTTTGCAGACTGATTGTCAGTCGCAACGAAAATCACCCTCTTTTTCTTAACCGGAAAAGAGCAATTCACAGGCAATATCTTTTGTAGTTTAGTTGTACTATTTATTAAAAATGGTTTATTATGAATCTTCCTGTTGCATTTCTTTCCCGTATTTCAACGCAATTAGGGATTGAAACGGAGGCTTTTCTGCAAGCACTGAAGGCGGAACCCGTTACTTCCGTTCGGTTTCATGCCCTAAAGGCCAATCCTGAAAATGCTGATTTTGTAAAAGGAGAAAAGGTGGAATGGAATCCCAACGGATATTATTTGCCGGAAAGGCCTTCTTTTACAGCTGACCCGTGGTTTCATGCAGGCGCATATTACGTTCAGGAGGCTTCCTCTATGATTACCGCTTTATTTCTCGAGCCTGAACGGTACGATTGTGTACTGGATGCCTGTGCTGCTCCCGGAGGAAAAACAACTTTGCTGCTGGATACTTTACCCGAATCCACTGTATTGATTGCCAACGAAGTAATTAAAAGCAGAGCGGGAATTCTTGCTGAAAACCTTACCCGGTGGGGAAATCCGAATGTAATCGTTACCAATAATGACCCACAGGATTTCAGCCGTTTATCCGGATTGTTTGACCTGATACTGACAGACGCACCGTGTTCCGGAGAAGGGATGTTTCGTAAAGACAAAGACAGCATCAAAGAATGGTCCCCTGAAAATGTGGCGATTTGTTCCGCAAGACAAAGAAGAATCCTCAATGATCTTTATCCCGCACTGAACTCCGGCGGACACCTGATTTATTCGACCTGTACCTATTCTCCGGAAGAAAACACCCAGTCGGTTACGCTTTTTCTGGAAGAACATCCTGATATGGAATTATATCCCCTCGTTTTGCCCCGGGAATACGGAATGCTTCCGGTAAAAATTGCCGGAGTGGAAAATGCCGCTTATCAGTGTTTTCCGCATCATTGCAGGGGAGAGGGTTTTTTCATTTGCAGATTGAGAAAAAAAGGAGAGAAAACGGAGGTCTCAGAGGTGGAATCCAGGGAAAAGAATAGCGGAGGCAAAGGGAAAAATAAAGACAAAAAATTCGGAAATTTTGAAAAAAACACCTTTCAGGTTACAGAGTTCCCCTGGGAAAAATGGATTAATCATTTCAATCCCCGGTGCATAAAAAGTGCAGATGAATATGTTTTTTATCTTTTACCTCAGGTTGAAGCAGTACTTGCCCGTATCATTTCCCTCAGGGTTATCAAAAAAGGACTACTTTTAGGAAAAATTCAGGGAAAAGATTTTATCCCCTCCCATGAACTGGCCTTGAGTACCCTGATTTCCCCGGAAGTACCCGGCATTAACCTTCCCTGTAAAACCGCTATTCAATATCTGATGAAAAGCGATCTGGACAATGAAACCGGTCTGGAAAAAGGATGGATACTGGCAAAATACAAGGACGTAAACCTTGGATGGATAAAAATTGCAGGAAACCGCCTGAAAAATCATTTTCCCATTCACTGGAGAATCAGAAATTTGTAATTTTGCAGTATGGATATCAGAAAACTATTAAATAAGCATGCGCTCAGGCATACAGAAAGCAGAGTGGAAATTCTGCAACTTCTTGCAGAGCAGGGAAGTGCGCTTTCTCAGCCAGAAATAGAAAAAGCCGTAAATACCTGTGACAGGGTAACGATATACAGAACACTCTCCACTTGCCTCGAAAAAGGAATTATTCATAAAGTGCTGGATGACAGTGGCCTGATGAAATATGCTATTTGTAAAGAAGAGGTCTGCGACGAAAAACATTATCATTCCCATGACCATGTCCATTTTAAATGTAATACCTGCGGAGATACTACCTGTATTGAAGAGGTGCACGTTGCTCCTTTCGTTCTTCCCAGAGGCTTCATTGTGAAAGAAGTAAACGTTCTGATTCAGGGGATTTGTATGAAATGTAATCCGTAAATGTTCGGATAAATAGCGGCGATACTAAAAATAAGTACAATAAAGACTTTTTTATTTGCATTTTTTTACTGTAATTTGCCGTAAATTAAAACCTCACTCAAAATATTATCAATTTTTGTGGATTACTCATTCGTTATTGCTAAAGAATTAAATATAGGCCGGAATCAGGTACAGGCTGTGCTGAAACTCCTTGAGGAAGGGGCTACGATTCCTTTCATGGCCCGTTACCGGAAAGAAGTAACCGGAAGTCTCGACGAAGTACAACTTGCCGGGATTCGGGACAGGTACTCCCAACTCTTTCAGCTCAACAAAAGAAGAGAGGCGATTCTGGAGTCGCTGGAAGAAAGAGGACTGCTCACAGATTCCCTGAAATCCGAAATTAATAATGCATTAAGCCTTACGGAACTGGAGGACCTGTATCTTCCTTATCGCCCCAAAAGGAGAACCCGGGCAACAATCGCAAAGGAAAAAGGACTCGAACCGCTCGCTACTGCTATTTTTGACCAGAAAAACATTCATCCGGAATCTTTGGCTTCAACCTACATCAATCCGGAAAAAGGGGTTTTGTCGGTAGAAGAAGCACTTTCCGGTGCAAGAGATATTATGGCCGAATGGATTAGCGAAAATATAAACGCAAGAAGCCGTTTGCGTATTCTTTTCAGCCAAAAATCAGAGATTAGCTGTAAAGTACTGAGGGGTAAAGAATCAGAAGGAGAAAAATATCAGGATTATTTTGACTGGCACGAACCTTTCAGCAAAGTGCCTTCTCACCGGCTTCTGGCCATGCGAAGAGGTGAAAATGAGGGATTTCTCTCCATGAGTATTGAGCCTCAGGAAGAAGACGCAGTGGCTGTACTGGAAAGAATATTTGTAAAAGCCCGGAACGAAGCTTCGGAAGAAGTGAAAAAAGCAATAAAGGAAGGTTACAAAAGGCTGCTTTCTCCTTCTATGGAAACCGAGATGAGGGTATTCTCCAAAGATAAAGCAGACGAAGAAGCCATCAAGGTGTTTGCAGATAATATGCGGCAATTGCTTATGGCTGCTCCTCTGGGTCAAAAAAGAGTAATGGCAATTGACCCCGGATTCCGTACAGGCTGCAAAGTCGTTTGTCTGAATGAGCAGGGAAAACTCCTGCAGGACGAAGTCATTTATCCGCATCCGCCCAAAGAAGACAAACAAAAATCAGAACATAAAATCCTCAGTCTCGTTCAGCAATTCAGCATTGAGGCTATTGCTGTGGGAAATGGAACCGCAGGCAGGGAAACGGAAGCATTCCTGAGAAATATCCCCGCCTTAAAATCAGTACTCATCATTCAGGTAAATGAAAGCGGGGCTTCTGTATATTCTGCTTCGGATGTTGCAAGAGAAGAATTTCCGGACTATGATATCACGGTAAGGGGAGCCGTATCCATCGGAAGAAGGCTGATGGATCCGCTTGCGGAACTGGTCAAGATAGATCCGAAGTCCATTGGAGTAGGACAATATCAGCACGACGTAAATCAGACACAACTAAAACAGTCGCTGGACGATACGGTGATGAGCTGTGTAAATGCAGTAGGGGTGGAGGTGAATACGGCAAGCAAAGAGTTACTTACGTATGTTTCCGGTTTGGGCCCGGTTCTGGCTACGAATATCATCCGCTACCGGAATGAGCATGGACCTTTTAAAACCAGAAACGAATTAAAAAAAGTAGGGAGGCTGGGCGATAAGGCTTTTGAGCAATGCGCAGGATTTCTGAGAATCCGGGACGCCAAAAATCCGCTCGATTCCAGTGGTGTACACCCGGAAAGCTACTCTATCGTCGAAAAAATGGCCGCTGATTTGGGCGTTTATCTTCCACAACTCATTCAGGATAAAGCACTTCAGAAAAAGATTGTACTTCAGAAATATATTACCCATACGATTGGGCTTCCTACGCTTCAGGATATCGTTAATGAGCTGGCAAAACCGGGACGGGACCCGAGAGAGCAATTTGAAATGTTTTCTTTTACGGATGGCATTCATTCTATGGAAGACCTGAAAGAAGGAATGAGCCTTAACGGAATCGTGACAAATATTACAGACTTTGGGGCTTTTGTAGATATAGGCGTGCATCAGGACGGGCTTGTTCACCTGAGCCAAATGGCAAACAGATATATAAAACATCCTTCAGAGGTGGTAAAAGTACATCAGAAAGTAAAGGTAAAAGTGGTATCTGTTGATGTTTCAAGAAAAAGAATCGCTCTTACGATGAAAACGTAATTTTCCTGTATTTTTTGCTTTATCCGGGACTTTTCAGGGAGAATCGGGATAAATTTTGGTATAAATATATCCCAAAGGCAACAAGTTAAATGAAAAAGCAGTTATCAGGTTACGTACTATTTTAAATTAATTTACAAAAAAAATGTTAAGAATCATTTTTGCGTTTCTGTTATCCTTTTTAGGGGGAGCAGTTTTATACGGTCAGACAAATCCTTCGGAGTTGGTAAGCTGGAAAGTGGACTACGATATGAAGTCATTTTCAAAAGGAAAAACAGTTACTGTTACTTTTACCGGAAACATAAAAGAAGGTTATCATGTATATTCAGCGGTACAGCCTTCCAAAAGTGTATTGCCGCTTATCGTAAAACTGGATAAAAACATTAAACACATCCAGTTACTGGAGTTAAAGGAGGAAGGAAAAAGAGAGGTTGTCTATGATGATGTATTTCAGGCAGATATCGCTTCTTTTGGGGGGCAGATTATCGTAAAACAACAAATGAAAGTAAAGAAAAAGAAATTTCCGGTAAAAGGAGTGGTGAGCTATCAGGTTTGTAATGAAGAAATGTGTTTACCCGGGAATTTTAATTTTGAAATACAATAGCGTTTAAGGTTTTTTCATTTTATAATATCTAATCAAATCTAATGAAATCAGTTTATTTATTATTGCTTTCGTCTTTGCTTTTGGTGAATTATCTTGGTGCTCAGGTGATTGAAAGGGGGAAAGCGACCTATTATGCCGATTATTTTGAAGGGAGAAAAACAGCAAATGGAGATATATACCGTCATTCCGGATTTACGGCGGCGCACCGTACAATTCCTTTGGGCACCAGAGTAAAAGTGACCTGTACCGGTGGAAGTAATGAGTCCTGTGTCGTTACGGTAAATGACCGTTGTGCTGACCACGCCGGGGGAATTATTGATTTATCGAAAGGGGCTGCCTCTCATCTGGGTTTTTTGCGTGCCGGCAAGACCAGCGTAGTGATTGAACTGCTCGATGAGAATCTTTCTCCGGAAGAAAAAGCCAAAGCGAAATATTCTGTAATTGTAGAGGAATCCGAAGCGGTAGAAAATCTGTATCCGTTACTGAGCACACTCAGCGAAAAGGGATATGAGAATATTACCCTCAATTTTGTTTCTGAAAAAGAAAAAGGAGTGTATCAGTTGATTATTGGTCCCTACAAGTATAAGCAAAATGCAGAACTTGTAACCCACGCATTCCGGAACGAGGGTAAAAGTTCCAGAATGCGTGAAAGGAAAGACACCGACAATTAACGGACATTTTTTCCGGATTTATTATACATTCAGAAATGTTTTCTGATATTCAAGATAGGCCTTGAACTTTTGGTTTACCGCTTTGAATGAGTATTTGGGGGTGCCGCTTAAATAATTGAGGCGGGCAATTTCTGCTACATTGTGCCAGTGCCGGATGAGGGCTGAGTAGGATTTCAAAACCGGATGTCCGGGTGCATAAATATGTCCGGGTTCTGCTCCTACACCATTTAGCTCCATTACCTGAAACTCCCCACGGCAAACCGCTTCAATATTTGCAGCCTTGAGATCAAAACGACCGATATAAAATCCGGGAATACCCTGTGCGATCTGGTCAATGGTATTGGTCAGTGTCTCAGATATCAGATAATTCCCGTTCAGAAAGGTGGTTCCCCTTGCGTGATTGCCGATAGATACCAGCTCTTTTATTTCTCCCCGGGGAAGTACCAGGTGCTTTTCACTTCCATAAATACCCTGAAGCAAATCCCAGTGGTATAAACATCTTGGGTTTTTTAGCCAGAGGCTTTCCATATTAGAAACCCCGTCTCCCGTAACGCTTAGAAACCCTTTGACTACAATAGAAGTAATTTGCCCTTTGGACTGATGCGGGAAGCGGTGGTACAGAATACCGTATTCTTCTTTTTCTGACACAAAAGGCTGAACAATCAGCGGAAAAGAGTATTGATTGAGGTATTCTTCCAGGTCTTTTTCATTTTTAATTTTACTCACTCCGCGTCCTCTTTCTCCTTTATCAGGCTTTAGGATAAAAGGCCATTCAATCCCGTTTGAGAGCACCATATTCTTGAAATCATGAGGAGTCCATTGAGCAGGATTTTCAATCAGAATGCTTTTTGGAACAACCGAAGGCGGTAATTTTTTTAGAATTTCGTATTTGGATTCTCCAAAAAGGCCTCCATTTTCAATACCCGGATTGGCTGCCGTAAAAAAAGTAAAGCTGCGGGTACGAATACACCAGTAAAATCCATACCATAAAAAAGGGAGATATACCACCCATGTAGGGGCAAACTCCCAACTTAGTTTTTTTTTAATCCGGTACCAGAAAATTGTTAGCCGTTTAGTCATCCCCTTGATCCGGACTGCTGCTGTTTATAGTGACGGATAGTAGAAGGAGCAACGCCAAAATCAGAACTGAAGGACAATCCAAATGACTGAGAAGCACCGATTTTGATGATGGCAAGATGATGAATCGCATGCTCAATCGCATAGACAAGTTCCCTTATCAGGGTGGTCTCTGTACAGATATCATCTTCCTCTGTCTCAAGGGAAAAATTATTGACTAAAAGTACTTTTTTATTCAGATTCATTTTCTCAATGATATCTGACCAATGTTTTAGCGTATTCACCGCCAGGCTTTTATCGTTTTCAACGGAGGTGTTCCGGCTTCTTTTGTCAAATGAAATGCTTTCCTGATCGGCTCCTGAAGCTACGGTTTCAAATACATCGATGATATGACGTATGTGTTTACCAATGCTTGCGTTATTGAGCACCTGCAGTGGTTCCGAAAACTGACTGTCATTTAGATTTTCAGCAAGGTACTCAATTTGTTCAATGATATGCCTAAGGTAATAGAAATGTGTCATAAATATAATTACAGGAAAAGTTTGAGGGCAATTTTATTTCCAGGCGATTTGTAAGCCTCCGCGAAGGTCAAAAAACAATTAATTGCTAATCAAAATACTAACTGAATTCCAAAACTAATAGAATCCGAAAATAGTTTGAAAACAGGCTTTCACCTTTTGTTTACTTAGTACTTTCCTACAGTAAGGATTTACCACTTATAATAAATACTGCTGTTAAAAGTAGGAGCAGCGGCAACATTCTGT
>JAIBAH010000184.1 GCA_019695295.1 Bacteroidia bacterium
ATATTTTACTCAAAGCAGCACGCATGATCTTTTTTTGCACAAAGGTAAGACAGAGGGAGCATTTTTGCAAATTTTGTCATTCTACTCCTTTTTTTTAAGTATCTCCTTTTTTGTCTTCCTTTAAGGTAGTTCTTACCCACTCTACCGTTTTACGGGAGCCTTCCCTGAAAGAATGCGGAGCATATCCCAGTTCGGTTTTGGCTTTATCGCTCAGTACTTCCCAGTGATAATTGAATTTCCGAATATGCGCAGGGGTAATTTTGGGAGGGATTTTCGTGAGTTTGTTTATCAGCAACATCATATTGGCTGCGCCGAGCATAAAAGCGAGCGGAATCTTATAAAGTCTTTTATTTACCCCGGACACTTCCCTTAGCACTTCAAAGAACTGATTGTAGGTAACATTTTCCCCTCCGAGTATATACCTTTCTCCTGCCCGGCCTTTTTCCATCGCCAGAATATGGCCGTTTACCACATCTTCTACAAATACATAATTTCCGATACTTTCCCCGTTTCCCGGAATTGCGTACCATTTTCCCTCTACGTATTTTTTCTTCATAATGGTAACGCTGTTGCTCTCATTGAGTGCTCCCGGTCCGTACACCCGCGTAGGATTGACGATGATGACCCTCATTCCTTTCTTTACATATTCCATTATCCTCTTTTCGCTTTCTGCCTTTGAGGCTTCATAGCCCGTAAAAAAGGGAAGTTCTGAGACGGTTTGTTCTGTAATTTTATTTTTAAGAGAAGGGCCAAAAACGCCAGCCGTAGAGGTAACTACAATATCCAGGATTCCCAGTTTGTCTGCGGTATCCAGTACATGAATGGTACCGGTTACATTAAATCTATGGAAATCGCCCGGTGTTTTTTCCCATACTGTGGCATTTGCTGCAATATGATACACCTGATTACAGCCCGTCATCGCTTTTTCCAGGCTTTCTATATCCATGATATCTCCGGGAAACCATTTGAGGTTTGGGTGATTGATTTCTTTGGTTTTACTGAGAGAGCGATAAATCGCATGGACGGTATGTCCTTGCGCTGCAAGCATAAGTGCGAGTTTTGCTCCGATAAAGCCGGTTGCGCCGGTGATAAAAATAGCCATAGATTTATTGAAGTTTCATGTTGGGTTGATATTTGAGAGAGAACCACTCGTTCAGAATGGCCATTGCGATATGAAGCAGAAATGCCGGGATAAACGAGCCTGAGTACTCGCTCAGTAAGCAGAATACGATTCCCATTGCCAGTGAACCAAATGCCTCACTTCTTCCTTTGGGTACGTGTGCGAGTGCGTACAGACTTACATTGATTGCGATGGCTGAAACAAGGTCAGTTTCATTCCGGCAAAAGAAATACAAATAGCCCCGAAACATGATTTCGTATCCAAATAAATAGAGAATCCAGCCTGCTGCACTTTGAAATAGTAATTTTCCGGACCATTCTGATTTACGAATCTGAGGATATCTTTCCAGGTTTTCTTTTCCCTTGGCAGAAAAATTAATGATTACTGCCTGTAATACAATCAGTCCTGCCATTACGAGATATACCTTTCCGTTGAAGGTAAGTCCAAGTCCCATCTGTGTGGCAGATACGTCCGTGAACAGGACAAAGTACAAAGCAGGAAGTAAAAACAGGATTCCGCCCAGTATTCTGTTGAATAATATCATCTGAATACTTCCGGATTCTTCTCCTTTTGCATTTTTAAAATAGGCTTCTGTACCGGGGGCAGTACTAATGAAATGATACACCATAAAACATACGGTTGTAATCAATATTCCTAATGCGGTATAGGTCATAATTTATGGTACATTAATGATAGTTAAGCATTTTCTTTCGTGGCCCAAATGACAACCTTGCTTTTTTCAACTCCTGCTTTAACAGAAAAGGCACTCAGAAGGAATTGAATTGGGAAGGCGTAAACATTGATTGCCTGCTACAAAAGTACAGTTTTTTTGAAAATGAAGGCGTTTAAAAGTGTTTTTCCTGAAAAAATTCATCCGAAACCCTCTTTTGAGCTATATGAAAAAGGGAGTAAAACACCTTTATCAGGGTTTAAATGTGCCTTTGTCAACGGAGTGAATGAAGGCAATCAGGCCGGGGAAATAATGCTGCTGATCGTCCCAAAGGGAAAGGTGACTGCCTTCCGGGCAATAGAGATAGGTTCCTTTCTGAACGCTTTTGCTGATTGCTTCCATTGCTTTTGGGTCCATTGTATCGTATTTTGAACCAATGGCAAGTACAGGAACTTTTATTTTGGGTAATTCTGCGGTTATGTCCCAGTTTTTGAGCCGGCCTCCGGGGACAAATTCGCTCGGGCCCTGCATGAGAACATACACCTGATTATTTACTCTGCTGAAACTCCGGGTAACGTTTTCGGGCCAGTCTTTTACTTTCCTCCTGCAAATATGACGGGTGTAAAACTCATTCATTACCAGTTGCTGATAGACGGGGTCTAAATATTGATTGGCGGCTTCGTAACGGGTAAGCGAATCGAGCAAGGACGGGCGGAGCTGCGCCCTGAGCGTTGCATTGTACTTGCCGTATTCGGGGAAACTTGCCATCATGTTGGAAATAATGAGTGCTTTGAGGTTGTCCTGATATTTCAGGGCATATTGCATAGCCAAAATCCCGCCCCAGGATTGGCCGTACAGATAAAAATTATCTTTGTTGAGGTTCAATGCTTTTCGTACCTGTTCTACTTCTTCCACAAATCGGTCAAGGGTCCAAAGGCTGCTGTCATTGGGTTGGTCGCTGTAGGCAGATCCCAGTTGGTTATAGTAATAAAATTCAATGCCTTCTCCGGGGAAAAAACTTTCTACGGACTCCAGGTATTCATGCGTAAGTCCGGGGCCTCCGTGGAGCAACAGGACTTTTATCCGGGGATTATTCCCGATTCTTTTTGTCCATACGTTAAATGTGCCTTTGGGTGTTTCGATGGGAATCATTTTGACACCGGCTGTTTTCATTCCTGTTTCGCCATAATCGAAATATTGTTTTGTTCCGCTCTGCGTATTTTGAGGGGTAGAATTGCAGGAAACAAGGCTTGTGAATGCAATGGCAATCAACACAAGCAGAAGGGATTGTATGTTTCTTTTCATCATGTGGCAAAAATAAAAATTATTCGTGATTCACAAAAGGGATTTAGTTAAGATTCCATTCGTTTTCTTTAAGCCAGGGCATAAGATAGCGGTGCGCAAGTGAGAGTAGCTTTTGGGCGGCACTCATGTCATTGCTTTCCCGGGTGGCTTCTTTCACTTTGCATTTATAGTAATATTCTCCGGAAATTAGTGCTTCGTTCGGGGTTTTAGCTAAAAAAGTGAGGGTTTTGGAGCCATTTTCGGGGGAAGTGCCCATAAGGTTAAAGATTTGGCGGGAGAGCCAGCCTGCGTCTTGTCCCAGTCCGGTTTTGACCATTCCTGGATGTTGGGAATAGACTCCTGTACGGGTGTCCTTTAATTTTTCTGCCAGTAAACGGGTAAACAGAATAAGGGCTAACTTAGATTGACGGTAGGCTTTGAAGCCTGTAAATTCTTTCCGGAATTCGGGGTCATCGAAGTTGATTTCGCCCTGATGTAAGCCGGATGCGGTGAAAATGATTTTTCCTTCCGGGGAAGCGGTGACTTTGTCCAGAAGTAATTGGGTGATAAGGACAGAAGCCAGAAAGTTCACAGCAAAGATTTCTTCTATTTTATCTTTGGATTCTTTGAAATGAAAGTTCCAGACTCCGGCATTGTTAATCAGTATGTCTAATTTTTCGCAGGTGCCGGCAAATTGTAAACAGGCATTCCGCACTTCGGTCAGAGAGGATAAATCACAGGGGAGGATTGTGATGCTGCCTTTTCCCTGGGGGTATTTTTCCTTATAAAAATCTACAAGAGATTGCCCTTTTGCGGTGCTTCTTGCGGTTGCGGTTACGTTTGCCCCGGCATTGGCAAGTTCACATGCTGTGATTTTTCCCAGACCTGAGGTGGCTCCGGTGATGAATGCGGTTTTTCCGGATAATGAAGCGGTTTCCATAATGTATCAATCTTTTATCATTGAAACACATCAAACGGGATTTTGTTGCTGAAAAAGAGAATGTCTGTCATAAAATTCTGATGCCTACATTTTTTGATAAATTTTTCTGAAAAAACGGTTACCTTTTTCCGGTTTAGTTCAATAAAAGGTATAATCAACAATTTTAAAAAAGCAGAAAAAACCATGAAAACGAGCAGGCATTTTAAATTCATCTTATCTTTATTCCTTACCGGATTTGTCGGTCTGAGTGTAATCAGTTGCGGGCCTCCCGATCAGGTAGCTCCGGGAGAAAACTATTGCAGTTCCGGACAGTCTGTGCTAAACATTGATGACAGCAACGTTTCCCAGGAGGTAAAAAACAAAATTTACAATCCTCATTCAGGTTCATTTATAGTACGCAAAGGTACTGCAAATTACAATGCTCAGGGAAGGGTGGTTATCATTCCGATTACTTTTACCGACCTTCCGATGAACAACGCGCTGAGTATGGATACTCTTGTACAGAATTTTTTCAGTACCGGTACGGGAAGTGTAAGGGATTATTTTGCGGAGAATTCATGGGGAGAATACCCGATTCGGAATGCCGGGGTAAGTACCTGGACTGCTTTGGGTAATACAATGGCTTCTTTTGGAGTAGGGCAAACCGGTAACGACTGGACCCGCAACCCCAATGTAGCAAGAACTGCCTGTCAGAACAGTAATATCAACTGGGCTAATGTGGATGTAAACGGGGACAGGAATATTACCCGAAGCGAAGCCCTGATTTGTTTCCTTGTTCCGGCAGGGGGAGGAGGAGCGTGCCGCCCGAGCAGCATTTCCATTACTTACAACGGTCAGAACTACAATATCAGCAACAGCTTTGTGTTCTTTGACTGCAAGCGGGATGATGACCTGACCAAAGGTACCAATGATATCCGCTACAACTATTCAACGATATGGCATGAAATGGCTCACGGACTTTTTAGCCTGCCGGACAGATATCAGAACGGGACTTGTGGTACAGGGCCTGCCGGACAGTACGATATTATGTCTGACAACTGCTCCAAAAGGCATATGTCCATTTATGATAAAATGAGAATCGGATGGATAAGCCCGAGAGTATTACTCCCTGCAAATCAGAGAATCGGCGGTGAAAGAAAATGTTATAACTTCCCTCCGGTTGAGCAAACGCCTGCTGCGCTTGTCTTGTTTTCCCCGGCTAATCCGGATGAGTTCTGGATCGTAGAAAATAAAAACAAATCGGCTTCTGCCCGTAATTTTGAAGCAGACCTTCCGGAATCAGGGCTTGCAATATGGTGGGCGAGAACCAATGACGATAATAGTCCTACGCTGATTCAGTTTAATGACCCTACGAAAATCCCTACTGAGTACAACAACCCAGCCGCAGGTGCGCTGTTTAAGTACAGTGCAAGTCAGCCTGCCAATGCCGGTCCCTTACTTTTTACTTCAGACAATAAATTTCCTTTCATGGTGAGGGCCATTTCTCCTCAAACTCCGGGTATGAATGCTGAGTTTTAAGTTTCGGTTGGTTTATCGTACAATATCGGGATTTCGTGTAATCCCTATCAGGATTGAATCGTGACTTTTCAGAAGGAAATCTCCGTTAGTAAATAATAAGGTGTTTATTCTAAGAATATCCCAGGCAGTGCGCTAAAATGCACTGTCTGGGATGTTTTTCAATTGATTAGGGGGGCAGCGCCTTCATAATTAGTGATTTAAGATACCCCTCCGCTAAACTCAAAGGTCAGTGGGTCTGGTCGCAAGACAGGGAAAGTTGGGTGATTGATGTCTGAACCTTGATTGGCTTGATTTGCATGATTTCTTGAATTTTTATTGTCTGAACCTTGATTTGCTTGATTTTCATGATTTCCTGATTCTGGCAGCTGAAGCAGCCGGTAATTGATTGCGAAAGTTGGTTACTTAAC
>JAIBAH010000185.1 GCA_019695295.1 Bacteroidia bacterium
GCAGGCGTCACTTAACGAAATCAATAATCGCAAGTCTCCCGACTTGCGTCTTAAGTAAGTGGACAAAAGAAAACCGACATTCGGTTTTATATAATAAAATTCTGTGAATCAATTATTTTCAAGAAACAATTTATGTCAGGTTTTTTATAATCAGTCACTTATTTTCAAAATTCAGGGGCGTTAGCCCTGTCATCTTCGTAGCAAAATTCATCCCCCACATTGATAAGGGGCGTTAGCCCTGAAATCTTTTCCAATCCTACCATTCAAAGACCGTTACCAAAGCAGGCAAAGTACCCACCTTAACCGAATTCGCAGTAAAAAACGTTTTACCACCTTAACCATACTTAAAAAATCCTCTTGACGCTGTCTCATAAAAAATAAACAATTAGAAGTTGACAAATAAATTAAAAAGACCCTTTTCCCATAAAATTTACCCCTTGCATCCACCCCTAAAGAATGACGAACCCATTGAGACAGAAAGCCTTGGCAAAACCATCTGAAAAAAGAACCTCAATAAATAGAACGAAAGAAAAAAACAGAAGGTTGCGAAAAAAAACACCAAAAAATAGAAAATAAGTTAATTTTACTAAAAACAAAGGGGTTTTATCCCCCAATTAAGACAATTTATTTTGAAGCCACTCCCTATCTTCCAAAATAAAGTCCTGATTTTCGTTATTGCCCCATTAGAGGCAAAATGTCGGTAGAAAAAAAGAAACGCCCCGCCCGCCCTATCTATTCTTCGTGCTTGCACGAAGAAATGGGGTCAATGGGAGAGACATTTGTATCTATATTCTACCAATATTTTGTGACTACGGCACAGACAAAAGCAGAAATAACGTTTGTATAAGATACGTACTTTATTGTATCCGCATCCCTACGGTCTTTGTTAACTTTAAAAAAAATATTAAATATTTCTTGCTATTCTAAAAACAAAGACTTAAATTGCCAGCCTTAAATTTAATGTTCCACTTTTATTCATTTTTAATCGTATGAAAAATCCACACACACACAAACACACATTCTACTTAAAGGGTGTAATTCAAAGCAACCAGCTTGTAACTTTAATGACGATTATGCTCATCGTTTTGACAAATTCACTTTCTGCTCAGAGCCTTGTTAATCTGGACTGGAATCAAACAACCGGACTGCCGGATACCGTAAACTGGTCTGCATCCGAATTGGACGGTTACAATCACCTTATTGTTGTTGGAAACACCTCCTCTGGTGTTGGAAATACAGATATACTAATCTCCCAATACCACAAAAATGGAACGCTGATTTGGCAGGATACTTATGACTTTGACGGGTACAGAGATTATGGTGTAGCTGTAACTTGCGACAACAGCGGCAATATTTATGTGGCAGGTGTTGTGTCTGATAGCCTGGGGTTAACGGATATGATGATATTAAAGTATTCCAATTCCGGCACTTTGCTTTGGGAGGAAGTTTGGAGTGGGGGCAACGGACTATGGGATTCACCTTCATGTATGGTTTTTGATAATGATAACGACGCTTTGTATGTCGGAGGGGTTACTTATTCTCTTTCTGCCATGAGTGATTATGTGGTTTTAAAAATAGAGGATGGAGGAACTCTCCTTTGGGAATCCTTTTATGATTACAATCAACTATATGAATTTCTTACTGGCATCAAAATAAAAACAGGGGGGTATGATATTATCGTAACGGGAGCGAGTGCAAATGCTGTAAATAATTACGATTATGCTACATTAAAAATTGATTATACAGACGGGAGCATTTTGGAAGAAACCCGGGTTAATATCACGGGACTTGGTTTAGACCAGGCTTTGGCGATTGCTCAGGACACTTCCGGCAATTTCTATATCACAGGTTTCAATGAAACAGCAGGGGATAAAAATATACAAACAGTAAAGATTGATACTGCTTTTACCGTAGCCTGGGTGCAAAACTGGGGCGGAAGCGGGCAAGATGATACAGGTACATCCATCGCAACGGATAGTGAAGGAAATGTATATGTAAGTGGCAGTAGCGAAACCACACAGGGAGGAAAGGAATGGGTTTTATTAAAATACGATTCTGACGGCACTTTCGTATGGGAAAAAAAACACTATCCTCCTAATCCA
This sequence comes from Bacteroidia bacterium, assembly GCA_019695295.1. Classification (GTDB taxonomy): domain Bacteria; phylum Bacteroidota; class Bacteroidia; order J057; family J057; genus JAAFHL01. The sequence goes on from JAIBAH010000185.1 coordinate 2,103, forward strand.
TCCCTGATTGCTGAGGCAATAAAAGTAGTTTGTAATAACCACGACAAAATCATTGTAAGCGGCCATATTCATGACCTTAATCAGAATTTAGATTTTTTAACGATTACCTACAATTCTGATGGAACAATAGACTGGCTGCGACAATACGACAATAACGGGAATACAGATAAGGTTTTATCGCTGAATGTTGATAATAATGGAAATGTTTTTGTGACAGGAACTACTCAGGATACCCTCCCTAACCCCGAATATTTATTAATCAAGTATGCTGCACTTACACTGCCGCCTGTGCCCATAGTAAAAGACAGCCTGGGGAATCCATTGTATTTTGGGAATACCTTTATCGTAAAGTTTGACAGCAGTATTGTCAATAAAGACATAGTGAACTCAGGCAGGGCTATACTCTATGGAAGTCCGCATTCGATGCTTACCCCTGCCGGAAAAACTGCGTTTAATAGTTGTGTACCTACGGGAAGATATACTTTAGTAAAGGCATTCCCTTCCCTTACCACGAATGATACCGTAGCCATAAGCCGACTGAATGAACGGATTCCAACCCCGGATTTCTGGAGTACTTTTTGGGTGGTGGCGCATCAAACCGTGGACGCGAAGGCGGTGTGTGAGGTTTTGAGTAATAATGATAGAATAGAGTATGCTCATCTTAATTATTGTATTCAGCAGACATCTAACGACCCTGATTACTCCACTCAGGTTAGTCTTCATGCGGGATATAATTTAAACAATATCTACTATGATTCTGCCCATATTAATATGGAACTGGCATGGGATATTTGGGATAATGGAGTAAATCATGCAAATATAAGAGTGGGGGTTTTTGATGATGGGGTTAGATGGAGTGATAAAGATTTTTTGTATGATACCACTGCTGCTCAATTACACATGGAGTCGGTAGTAAGAGGCGGATGGGATTTTGAAAATTATATGTATGCATCCCCAAGTAATACTAACTTTGGAACTGGGCACGGAACCTCAGTGAGTGGTATCATTGGGGCTATTAGGAACAATTCATTTGAAATTGCAGGAGTAGCAGGAGGTTCATGGGAAGATAGTATAAAGGGAGCTTCAATATATTCCATGAGAATTTTTAATTCTGATTTATTTAATACTTTGGATACAATTATTCCTTTTTGTCAGTTGTGTTATTTGTCGGATGCCATAGCGGGAGCTTCGGATTATGACCCTGACAATTATCCTTACGCCTGGTTTTCCAATGATTATAACTTTGGACTCAATGTTTCCAATCATTCATACAATTTTTATCCTTATGACGGCTACTCTCAGGAAGAAGTAGAAATAGTAGGAAAAGCAATGCATTATGCAAATAGAATGAAAGTAATACAGGTGTGTAGTTCTGGTAACCAAGGGGAACATATAATAAAGCAATTCTTAAAGAGTTATCCTGCTTCCTACGATGACGATTGGGTAATAAGGGTTGGGGCTTCCAACTCTGTAGGGTTATATGATAGTTATAGTAATTATTGGGAAAATATGGATATTATTGCGCCGGGTGACCAAAACGTAGTAAGAACCATAAGTGGGGGAATTTTTAATGGGACCTCCGCCTCTGCGCCGCATGTGACAGGGCTAATAGCGTTAATGACAAGTTACTTTAATCAGGATACTTCCGCATTCTCCAATCTTGCCCCCGAAGATGTAGAGTTTTTGCTTGAACTGTCTGCCGATGATGTTCAAAACTATCCCTGCACTTTAGGATATGATATTTATTCGGGTTATGGCAAGGTAAATGCAGGAAAGGCAATGCAATGGATAGAAAAACCTTATTATCATCTTAGACATTTTACTACCGATTCACTTTCTCATAGTTTTCAGTATCAGCTTACTCAGTCGAATTTACCCATGAAAATCAGTGAAACGTATTCGGTAAGCCCAACTTTAAAACTAAAAAGGCATAAGAACTATAAAATAGATCAATATAGCGTTTCAGCATTAGTAACTCACTCTTACCCCAGCAATGAAATTGCAAAATATTCTTGGGAAAGGCATAGTTCTTCGTCTTTATTTCAGGAATTAGATACTCTTGGAGGGGTGTATGTATTTACCCCTCACGAAAAAGTGTATATAGATAGTATTTCCTATAATCAATCTACCTTGCACGGCTTTATCTATCACGTAAAAGACTCATTGGGCAATCATTTGGCGTGGATACCCTACGATACGGCTCAGATAGACATAAAAAGCAGGGTAGATTATAGCATACTGACAAAGGATACTCTTTTTATAACCCACCTTGATTTGAAAGAAGATAACCATTTCATTACAATTTATCCCAATCCTTCCGATCAACAAATCCGTATTTTGGTAAAAGGTGTGGATACGGGGAAAGTAACGTTTAAGATATTGGATATTTTGGGTAGAACCATGAATATCACAGAGGCGGATAAGCCTGCATCGGCAGATGCTGCTTTTGATATGCAAATCGGCTACCTGAGTTCAGGAGTTTACTATCTTGAATGTAGATTGGGGGAAAGTCGTTATTTTACTTCATTTATTAAACAATAAACTGAATACAAATTATGAAACGAATAATAGTTTTAATGCTATCCTGGGTTTTCTCTTTCCAAGTCTATGAGCAGATGCCGGGTAGTTTGGATAGTAGATGGGATTTTGTTCCCCTTTTTACTTTTACGAGTATTATATATATTAAACCATTAATGTGAAAAAATCATGAAAAAATATTTATTTTTAGTTTTAATTCTATGGTGGGGTGTGGAAAAGATGCCGGCACAATATAGCATTGATTTGCATATCTCGCCTCAATTTCCTACTCAATCGGATACAATACGGATTTTTGCAGATTATTCATTTACATCCTCCCCTGGTACAAAGCTGAGTCAAAATCAAAGTCAAAGCGGAAATACCCTATATGGCTTTTCTTCTTACTGTCTTGGAATACTATCTACTTTTAGTTACGTTACTGATACTTTTAGTTTTACCTCACTACCATCTGGAGACTATATATTTGTTGCTACGCCGGAAGAGCGTAGTGGGATACAATGTCAAAATGTTTATCCTTATAAATTTGATACCCTCTACTTTAGTGTTTCTGAAGAGGTAGGGATATCTGGACATTTTTTAAAAGATAATATCAAAATATCCCCCAACCCAGCCAATGAAATGATTGAGATTGAAAACAAAGAAGCGGTTGTAGGAATTTCAGAAATTAGAATTCTGGATATGCTTGGCAAAGAATGGCATTATATCCCTGCCACATTATCTGAATTTCCCTTTCATCAAAGATTCGTAATATCGCATCTCCCCAATGGAATATATGTACTGCAAATCAAGGGAAAAACCTATCTGAACGCTCAAATGCTCATAATCAATCACGAATAAAATCGAAGTCCCCCATGAATTTTATCAACAGCTTTATCTATCACGTAAAAGATTCATTAGGCAATCACTTGGCGTGGATACCCTACGATACCGCTCAGATAGATATAAAGACGAATATGGCTTATAGTATATTGGCGAAAGATACGTTGTATATTACCCATACTCCGGAGTTGAAGTCTGGAGGGGTTTCTGTATTTCCAAATCCGTCCAAAGGCGAGGTAAAGATATTAATGAATACAGCAGATGTGTCTGCGGTAAGGGTAATGCTTACCGATATCCAAGGCAGAGAGTTGTTTTTGCATGAATATTCCGGCATTTCTCTGATTTCGGAGGGTTTACATTCGTATGCCTCCGGGATTTATTTCCTAAAAATTA
>JAIBAH010000186.1 GCA_019695295.1 Bacteroidia bacterium
GAGCCGGAAGTTCCTGTTGTCGTCAAAGAAGAAATCACTCCGGATGTGCCGGAAGTATTTCAAACGCCTCCTCCTCCGGTTAAAGAAGAGGTAATCGCTCCGGTGATTGCCGATAATCCTGAACCGGTAATTACGCCAAAGGCTGAGCCCGTTATTCTTTCTTCTGACCCCCCTGTAGATAATACAGTGCATCAGCCTGTACTGGATTCAGGCGAGCTCATTCCGAAAAAGAAGATTATCAAGAAACTCAAGTCAGAAAACAGTCCGTCCCCGGAATCTTTAATCCGGTTAAGAAGGGATGAGAAAAAAACGTCGATTGATAATGACTCTCCTGAGATTGATTTGGAGGATGACCTGGCTGAAAATATTGATGTAATCCGTGCCTCAGGGAATGTCCCTCAGCTCTCAGGGCTGAAAGTAATCGGAAAAATTGACCTCGAAGACGCCAAGAAGAAAAAGGACAAAAAGAGAGAAAGAGTTAAAGATAAAAAAGAAAGAAAGAAAGATTTCATTATCTCTTCTTCCGAAACTGAAAATAAAACAAGAATCAGTAAAGAAGAGGACGTACAGGAAACTGAAAGACCTAAAGATAAAAAAGCTGCGGTTATTGTAAAAAAAGCTCAGTTAATTCTTAATAGTGCCGCCGAGGAATCAGAAGAAGATAAGAAAAAGAAACGGAAACGGAAACGTAAAAAAACCGGTGTGGGTTCTGAAAGCACAGGAATTAGTTCTACTCCGCCGGTTATTCATAAAAGAGGAGACGATAAATCTCCCAGGAAAGAAAAAATCAATGAAAAGGAAGTACAGAAAACCATTCGTACTACTTTATCAGAGATGCAAAAAGGAGCAGGCCGTCTGAGACAAAGAGCAAGACGTGTCAAAAGGGACGAAAGAGCGAGAGAGAAGGAGGAATATGACTTGATGGAACAGGAACAGTCCCGCGTAATTCGTATAACGGAGTTTATCACCGCCAATGAATTTGCGAGCCTTCTCAACGTTCCCGTTACAGAAATCCTTACCAAGTGTTTTCAGCTTGGTCTGATGGTTTCTATTAATCAGCGACTCGATGCAGAAATTCTTAATCTGATTGCTTCTGAATATGACTATCTCGTTGAGTTTATCGACGTAAAAGATGAAGTGCTTGAAGCAGAAGAAGAAGAGGATAATCCTGAAGATATCATAAAAAGAAATCCCGTTATTACGGTAATGGGACACGTTGACCACGGTAAAACCACCTTGCTGGACAATCTGAGAAAGGCCAATGTAGCCGCTTCAGAGGCAGGAGGAATTACTCAGCATATCGGTGCCTATCAGGTAAAATTAAAGAGCGGACATTACGTTACGTTCCTGGATACTCCCGGTCACGAAGCGTTTACTGCAATGCGTGCAAGGGGAACCAAAGTAACGGACGTTGCCATCATCGTTATTGCTGCGGATGACGCAATCATGCCTACAACCCGTGAGGCAATTTCTCACGCACAGGCAGCAGGCGTTCCTATGGTCTTTGCTATCAACAAAATAGATAAACCCGGCGCTGACCCACAAAGAATTCGTACGCAGCTTGCTGAAATGAATCTTCTCGTGGAAGATTGGGGTGGTAAACTTCAATGCCAGGAAATCTCCGCTAAATTTGGCACAAATGTAGATGAACTCCTCGAAAGGGTAATGCTGGAGTCTGAGTATCTTGACCTCAACGCCAACCCTAAACGTCATGCAAGCGGTAGCGTAATCGAAAGCCGTCTGGACAAAGGCCGCGGGAATGTAGTAACAATTCTGGTGCAAAACGGAACTTTACGTATCGGAGATTCTCTCGTAGCAGGGATTCACTCCGGAAAAGTAAGAGCCTTGATTAATCAGAATGGCGAAAGAATCAAAGAAGCCGGGCCTTCTATGCCGGTTCAGGTTTTAGGGGTTTCCGGTCAGCCTCAGGCAGGCGATAAGTTTCAGGTATATGCTGACGAAAGCAAGGCTAAATCTATCTCACAGAAGAGGCAGGAATTGTTCAGAGAGCAGCAGTTACGTCAGACCAAACGCATTACGCTTGAAGAAATTGGCCGCCGTAAATTACTGGGCAACTTCAAGGAACTTAACCTTATCATCAAAGGGGACGTGGACGGTTCAGTGGAAGCGCTCTCGGGCTCTATGCTTAAATTAAGTACAGAGGAAATCGCAGTCAATATCATTCTTAAAGGGGTCGGTCAAATCACCGAATCCGATGTACTGCTCGCTTCCGCATCCGATGCAATCATTATTGCCTTCAATGTACGTCCGGGGAATAAAGCCAAAGACCTTGCAGAAAAAGAAGGGGTCAATATCAGAACTTACTCCATCATCTATCAGGCGATTGATGATATCACTCAGGCACTCGAAGGGATGCTTTCTCCTACTATCAAAGAGGATATCACAGCAAATGTGGAAGTGCGTCAGGTATTCAATATCAGTAAGGTCGGAAATATCGCAGGTTGCTACATTGCAAGTGGTAAAGTTACCAAAACCGATAAAATCCGGGTTATCCGCGATGGCGTTGTAATTGCAGACTCTACGATTTCGGCTTTAAAGCACTATAAAGAAGACGTGAAGGAAATGTCCGGCGGATACGAATGCGGTATTCAGGTACATCACTTCAATGATATCAAAGTGGGAGACACCCTGGAATGCTACAAAGTAACAGAAGTGAAGAAGACTGCAGTTAAATAACCTCTTTCTTCTAAAAATATTTACCCTAAACAAGCTCTGATTTCAGGGCTTGTTTAGTTTAAACCAAAAATTTCTTTTTTATACCGGAAATTACGTAATTGCTTTTTATTAGTCTCTTTGAATAAAACCGGAGGATTTCCCCTTCTGGTCATTAAATGACGCCGGAATGTAAGGAGGGAACAAATACAATTCAGCAATTAAAGAAAATATCATCAGTAAATGGAACAATACACTCAGGAAGAATATCAGCTTATAAAACAAAAATTCCCGTTGTTTGAAGAAGGTTTGATTCAGGATTTGCTTCAGCACGGAAGCCTGAAAACGTTCGAAGAAGATCAGCAACTGATGCGAACCGGGCAGTACTTCACCTCAACGATACTTATTCTGGATGGATTGGTAAAACTCTATCGTGAAGGAGAAGAAGGAGAGGAGTTTTTCATGTACTATATTCAGCCCGGACAGGCCTGTGCTTTATCTATGATTTGCGCCGCCAAAAATGAGACGAGTCAGGTGATGGCAAAGGCTTTAAGTACGACCCGTGTACTCATGATTCCCATTCAACTGATGGATGAATGGATGCGTAAGCACCGCTCATGGTATTACTTCGTACTGGAAACCTATCGTTCAAGGTTTGAGGAGCTTCTTCTTGTAGTGGATAATATCGCTTTTAAGGCTATGGATGAAAGGCTGGTATTTTATTTAAAAAAAAATCGGCAAACCCTGAACTCCAATACATTAAATGTAAGCCATCAGGTTATCGCGAACGAACTCAATACGTCCAGGGAAGTCATTTCCCGCCTGCTGAAAAAACTCGAGCAGATGGGTCAGATAAAACTCCACAGAAATCATATTCAGATTGTGAATTTACGGTAAACCCCTGATTACACCCTGGTACTTAACCCTAATCAGGGAATAGATTTTTCAGCTGAAGTAACTTATATATGAGTAAGGAGCAGGCAATCCCAATAATCGCCCCGGTAAAAACATCTCCCGGATAATGCACTCCAAGGTAAACTCTGCTGTAAGCGGTGAGAGCCGCAGCCCCAAAACAAAAAAGAATTATCGCTCTTTTTCTAAGTACGAATGCAAGAAATGTGGCTACCGCAAAAAAATTAGCGGTATGAGATGATGCAAACCCATACTTCCCTCCACAATGCCCGTGTACGATATGAACGGTTGAAGTCAGGCGCGATTCTTCCCTGCACGGGCGATACCGCTGCACCGTCGGTTTCAAAAATTCAGAGGTAATCGTATTCGCCAGGCCCGCCGAGGCTCCGGCAAGAAGGATTAACATCAGCGTTTTCCGTATTCTTTCTTTTACCACTAATCCCCTTGCATCAAACTTCCGGTATATCATAAAAATAAGCCATAGGGCAACAGGAGCCCAAACCCATGTTTCAGAGACATAATACATGACTTCATCCATCAGGGGCGAATGAGCATGATTAATCAGAAAAAAAAGCCGTACATCCAACTCGGATAATGTCATACCGGAAAAAATCGAAAATTATACAGAATCAGGGTATTAGCCTCTTCTGAAATACAAAGATAAGGCCATTTTCCGGATTAAGGAAAAACGGGGTATTATAATACAAAAGAGCGTACGGATTTTACACCGTACGCCTGATATTTAGCCTGAAAGTAATACGATTAATCTTCGTATTCTAACACTTCACGTCTTTTGGTTTTACTTTTGAAATCCACGTTTCTTTCTTTTGCTTCGGTTTTATCTCCTACTACAATGTCATAGAAACGACGGATACCGGAACCTGCAGGAATAAGATGTCCAACAATTACGTTTTCTTTCAATCCTTTCAGTTCATCCTGTTTTGCCATCGTAGCAGCTTCAGAAAGTACTTTCGTGGTTTCCTGGAACGAAGCCGCGGATAGCCATGATTTAGTACCCAGTGACGCACGCGTAATCCCCATAAGAACAGGCTGACAAATTGCCGCTTTTGCCGGACGGGCATCCACTAATTTTTTGTCATTTCTTCTAAGGAAAGAATTTTCATCCCTTAACTTACGGCGCTCCACAATCTGACCGGCTTTAAGCACAGTAGAGTCTCCTGCGTCTTCCACGAATAACTTTTCATAAATATATTCATTTTCAGCCTGAAAATCAAGTTTATCCACTACTTCTTTTTCGAGGAATACGGTATCACCTGCATCCACAATCTCTACTTTCTGCATCATCTGACGAACAATCACCTCGATATGCTTGTCATTAATCGGTACCCCCTGCATACGGTAAACCTCCTGAATTTCATTTACGATATACGCCTGCACCGCACTTGGACCTTTGATACCGAGGATATCTCTTGGAGCAATTGCACCGTCAGAAAGCATATCTCCTGCCATTACATAGTCACCGTCATGAACGAGAATGTGTTTGGAAGTTGAAACCATGTATTTTTTCACATCAGAGCCATCGGAAGAGCGTACAAATACTTCACGGCTCCCTCTTTTGATTCCGCCGATTTCCACAATTCCTTCAATTGCGCTCAATACAGCCGGGTTAGAAGGATTACGGGCTTCAAACAACTCGGTTACCCTTGGAAGACCCCCTGTGATATCCGAAGAACGTCCGGAAGAGCGCGGGATTTTGGCAAGAATCTGACCACCCCTGATTTTTTCATTATCGTTTACGATGATATGCGCACCTACCGGCAGGTTGAAAATCCTTACTGATTCCCCTTCTACACCATCCAAAATCTGGATAGAAGGAGTAAGCGATTTTTCTCTGGATTCAATGACTACTTTTTCAGTATAACCGGTTTGTTCATCTGAGTTTTGTAAAAAAGTAAGGTTTTCCTTGATATCAATCAAACGAACTACCCCGTCAGTTTCAGAAAGAATCAATGAGTTGTAAGCATCCCATGAACAGATTGGATCTGCAGTCGTTACATGCTGACCATTGGTTACATACAATTTGGCTCCGTAAGGTACCTTATTGGAGAATACGATTGTATTTTTATCATCAATAATCTTCATTTTACCGGCACGGCTGACAACGATATTTTCGCCATCATATTCCACTGTATTGACATTTTCCAGTTCAATCCGTCCTGTAAACTTAGCATTTAATTCACTTTCTGAAGCGATACGCTGAGCCGCCCCCCCTGTATGGAAGGTACGAAGTGTAAGCTGCGTTCC
>JAIBAH010000052.1 GCA_019695295.1 Bacteroidia bacterium
CTCCTTTTTGGCGGGCTTCATCCATAAAACAATCTATAATCGTCTTAGAGTCGTCTGAAACAGGAAACATCCGGTTATCGGCTTCTGTTTTCAGGATTACGCCCCTTTGTTCAAACCACTGAACCGTATGCGTGGGGTTAAATTTCTGAAAGGGACTTCTCAGTTCTTTACTCCCTCTGGGATAAAACTTAATCAGTTCATCAGGAGAAAAACAGGCATGTGTTACATTACATCTTCCCCCTCCGGAGACCTTAACTTTGGAAAGCACCTTCCCTCCCCTTTCGAGTATCGTTACGGTATCCTCAGGACAAAGCGTTTTGTACCGGATTGCTGCAAAAAACCCCGCTGCACCTCCTCCGATTATGTATATATTTTTAGTCATTTTGTTTCATATAAAATCCGGTTGCCGCATTTTCACGCTCAAAGCAGATTCCGGTACGGAAAAAGGTACACTCACGCGTTTTTTCTCATAAGTCTGAATACTTTTCCCGGCAATTGTGAGATTACCCCCGAGAATTCCAGATTGAGAAGCAGTACATTCAGGGCAGAAACCCCAAAACCGGTTTTTTCTGATAAATCATCAATGTGTAAATCGGCTTTTTCGAGTGCCCTTGCAATTTTCCATTCATCTTCGTTCAGAAGCGTAAGCGAAAGACTTTCCTGAGACAACCCCTTCTCCTGAGTTTTATTATCGCCTAAGCCCAGCTCATCAAGCACCTCCTGAGGATGAGACACTAATCTTGCAATATTATCCCGGATGAGTTTGTTGCAGCCTTTGGAATAGGGCCGGTCAATATTCCCCGGAACTGCGAATACCTCCCGGTTTTGGTCAAAAGCGAAATGAGCGGTAATCAGTGCGCCTCCGCTTTCTGCGGCTTCAATCACAATCACTGCCTTGCTGAGTCCTGCAATAATCCGGTTTCGGGCAGGAAAATTATTCATATCCGGTTTGGTTCCGGAACAAAACTCGGAAATCAGTCCGCCTTTTTCCAGCATTTGTTTCGCTTTTTCGGCATGTACTCCGGGATAAATGATATCGAGTCCGTGGCCGAGCACACCGGTTGTAATTCCTCCACATTGCAAGACTGACTTATGGGCGGCAATGTCTATCCCATACGCCATCCCACTCACTACATTTATCCCCCTTTCGGCGAGATATTGGGCAAAAAAAGTTGCGTTTTCCCTGCCATAATCTGTTGGTTTGCGGGTACCTACGATTGCGACACTGGTCTGCTGATTGAAGCGAACACTTCCTTTTTTAAATAAAATCACCGGAGCGTCATGAATAAATTTCAGATTCTGAGGATAATCTGCTTCGGTAAAAGCGAGTACATCAATCCCGTGGGTTTCACAATACAAAAGCTCCTTATCCGTTTTTTCTGCCATTTTTGAGGCTTCAAACAGCAACTGAACCGTTCTGACCCCAATTCCCGGGATTTTCTGAAGTTTTGCTTTGGGAGTATTCAGGACTTCCTGAGCAGAGCCGCAATAGGCAATCAGGTTCCGGATGAGTACCGGACCGATTCCTTTTACCATACTTAAAGAAAGGAGAGCCTGAATTTCTTTGTCCATGAATCGCTGAATGAGAACACAAAATTAGTAAGTTTCGGCGAAAAAAGATAAAAAGCTCAAAATATATTTGCAGAAAATGCCTTTCTCCCGAATCCATATTCATATTACCTGTAAATTGTTTTGAAATCAAACCATTTACACAACAAAAGAAACAGGTGCTGCGGTTTTGCTCCACAGAAAAAAATATTCAAAAACAAAAAAATTAATGCAGCACTATCTAAAAAGGTAACGTCTTTAGTATAAAATCTGATTCTTTGTGGATAACTATTAATTTTTAAAAGCGTATAAAAACTGATAAACATCACTTTTAGTCATTTACAAATTTACTGAATGCTTTTTAGTAGCGATAGTCAAAAAATGGTGAAGGGTTGCCTGAATCAGGAACCCTGGGCGCAGCAAAAGTTGTATGACTTATTTGCGCCTAAGATGATGGCTGTCTGTTTTCGGTACGCAAAAGATAGGGACGAAGCCGCAGATTTTTTACAGGAAGGGTTTATTAAAATTTTTCAGTCTATTCATAAGTATGAGTTTCAGGGCTCTCTGGAAGGCTGGATCCGGAGAATTATCGTGAATACTTCGATTGATTTGATTCGTAAGCGGAAAGCCAGTCAGCTGGAAATGCCCATGAATACAGAAATTGCCGATACGATGATTGACGAAGATAAAATAGACACTTTCGAAGTTGAATATCTATTGCGTGTGATTCAATCTCTCCCCACAGGCTACCGGGTCGTTTTTAACCTGTATGCTATTGAAGGATATTCGCACGCAGAAATTGGGGAGCAATTAGGAATTACAGAAAGTACTTCCCGCTCTCAATATACAAGGGCTAAAGCATTATTAAAAAAACGGATTCATGAGGATAGTGTGGAATTCAAATCATATCAAAATGCAATATAACCGATTTGAAGAAAAATTAAGAGAAAGACTTGCCGGCGCGGAAATGCAGCCTGCTCCTGTTATTTGGTCGAATATTCGAAGGGAAATTCAGCCGCCTGCGCCAAAACGCCCGGGCAACTGGAAATGGTTTATTGTATTAATCCTTGGATTAACCTGCGGCTCTCTGTTTTATCTGCATCAGAAATCCCAGCCTCAATCTTTTGCTGCCGTTCAGCCTCCTTCCAAAATCAGGAAGGTCGTAAAAGGCATTCATTCTGATACGAATACTCAGTCAGCAGAGGTTCAGAATCCGGCTCAGGTTTCCCCTGCTCAGATACAGTCCTCTCCTGTCATTCCTGCTGATAAGCGTATATCAGGAGGCAGCATTCCGCATAAAAATGAAATGGTTACAAACCGGACAGTTAGCAAAGACAAGGTTGAAACATCTCCTGTTGCTGTTCAGCAAAGCAATGCTACACCTGTGCCCCCTCAACTGGCTGTACAATCTGCGGCTTCAGCCCAAACTAATCCGGTGGCAGCGAAAATCAACGTGGTAAAAGAAGTTTCAGAAAATAAGCCCGTAGCACCACCGGTCAACAATTCCGGGATAGCCGCAAGGAAAGAAGTAGTAAATATTTCCCTTCAGAATCAGAATTTCCCTTCTTCTTTAAATACACAATTGCCGCACATCTCCCCAAAATCACTTGCGGTGACGGAGGCCGGTTTGAATAAAAAAACCGGATTATGGACTACAGTCATAAACAGCGGACTTTCCATGATTGTATATCAGCCTTTTTACAGCAATGGGAATGGCAGAGCAATCAATCCGCTTTCTGTCAATACGGTCGGGATTGCAACATTTGCGGCGAGCGGAGATTCTGCTCAGGCGGTAACCGTAGAAGACATACAGACTTTCAATGAGGTTACAAGCGGAAATTTTGACGCAGAATATATAAAAATGACTGTTTCTCCTGTTACTTATTTTATCGGAGTGGGAGCTTCCCGTAAACTGGATAATAAATTAAGTATTGACGGCGGCCTGAAACTTCACTATCAGCAAACGCGAAGAATTATTCTCCCTACCAAAAATATCTCCAATTATTATCAGGTAGTATATAATAGCAAAAACTCCATTTCGACAATTCAGGGAAAAAAAGAAAATAATTTCGATTTTTATGTCATGGAGTTTCCAGTCATGCTGAATTATGACTTGCCCCTGAAAAAAAGCCGCTCCGCTTTTTCCGCAGGAATGGGTACTTCTTACCGTCTGCTGATGAATGGATTATTTGCGGATAATGCTCCGGTTAAAAATGGGAATACCCTTATTTCCAGAAATACTTATACGGTCTATCAGGAGCATAATTTCTCGGTAAATTTCAGGCTGATGTATCAGTTTCACCTGAACGAGAAAACCGGTGTTTATATCGCAGGCAATACTCAGGCTTTGATAAAGCCTATGTACAACCGGACTATTTCCTATAAAACCCCTATTTTGTTCGGAGTGGAAACCGGAGTAAGGTTCTGATATTTATTTCTGAAGCAATCAAATCCGGACTATATAAAATTTCCGGTCATTTAGCCATACCACCTCATTCCCTGTTCTAAGGGAATATTGTTTTGTTTCTCCATCCTGAAAGTATAATGTGAGCACGTTCCCGCCGGATAGAATTTCCCAACGGCCTTTGCCTTTTTTTTCTTTATATCCTCCGCCAAGACTGAATCCACCCGAATTATAGGCAGAAGTTACATGGGTATAGTGATAGGCAAAGTGATTGCCGGCATAGAGCATTATAATTTCTTCTGTATTATAGCCTCCGCCTCCATATCCGGAATTATAGGATTCCATAAAATGGAGTTTTTTGTTCTGTAGCTGAAGTTGCAGGGGGGACACAGCAGGTGGCTTAGGTTTGGTGTTAAATGTAATGGATTCTACTATCCGAATAAATTCCCCTAATTCTTTTTCAAGTCCCGGTATTTCGGATTCATGAAACACCATGAGTACAAAAAAAGTGAGCATTATTCCGGATTCAGGGTCAGATTTCATTCCTCCGTAGTAAGCGATAAAGTATCCATCTTCAAGGCTGACGATTTCATCTCCGTTTCTGTATTCATAAAACAGGCCATTTTCGATATGGATGGCTTCTCCTGTGGGTTTAATCGTGGTTCCGTCTGAAAGTGTAATGCCGCCAAACCACTGAAGAATTATTGCCTGCAGTTCTTCAGAGCTAATCTCTCCGGAATCATTGCATTGTATTTTGAGGATGAGGGAATCTGATTCTTTGAACCATATAAAAGACTGAGGAGCAGGGGTTTCATGCTTCCATTCCGAAGGAAGGTTTACCCTGAAGTGAGAAAGTTCAAGCGTTTTCATGTAGAATAAAAAATAAAAAAAGGAGCAAAATTCTGATTGAATTCTGCTCCTGAATATGAGAGAACTAACCGGAATTAGTTTTGCGAAATCATGCTGATTTTAGACTGAGGAAGCTTATTGTTATGGAGCACCTCTTTGGCTAAGGAAATATAGTTTCTGGAGCCTGCGCTTTTTGCGTCGAAAGCGAGAACAGGCAGTCCATAACTGGGGGCTTCACTGATTCGGATATTTCTGGCTATCAGGGTATCAAAAACAATGTGCTTAAAGTGTTGTCTTACTTCTTCAACTACCTGATTGCACAATCTGAGACGACCGTCATACATTGTCAGCAATATTCCTTCGTAAGCCAGTTTTGGATTCAGCCTTTGCTGCACAATTTTAATGGTATTGATGAGCTTTCCAAGCCCCTCGAGTGCAAAAAACTCGCATTGAACCGGAATAAGCACTGAATCTGCGGCACTGAGTGCATTCAGGGTAATCAGACCCAAAGAAGGGGAGCAGTCAATGATAATAAAATCATACTCTTTTCTCAATGGCTCAATGACCTGCTTCATTCTCATCTCACGGTTAGGAATTTCGAGCATCTCGATTTCAGCCCCCACGAGGTCAATGTGAGAGGGCATAAGATAAAGATTGGGAAAAATCCCCTCAACGATGATATCTTTTGCATTAATATCTTCATTAATAATACATTCATAAACACTTCTGTCAATCGTATTAGGGTCTAAACCCAACCCGCTTGTAGCGTTTGCCTGAGGATCAGCATCAATTAAAAGGGTTTTATACTCAAGGGCAGCCAAACTGGCAGATAGATTTACCGCTGTGGTTGTTTTACCAACGCCCCCTTTCTGATTTGCAATTGCAATTACTTTAGCCATACAGTCTCTTTAAGAAAATTTAAGGAAATGCAAAGATAAAATATCTCTGTGATTTTTTATTCAAAATGTGGAAAAATAGGGGTAAATGTGAATAGATTAATTAGTCTTTTTTTGGGGGTAACAATTTTACAAGTTTACATTCATTCAGCGAGTCGACAATAAGCGTATTATATTGAATATTGATTGAATCCATTAACCCTTTTTGACAAACAATTAACAAATTTTCTGTAACTATCTCAGGAAAAGCGTTTTTAAGTTGAACATGATATCCTTCTGCGTTAAACTTCTTCATATAAAATCTGGCCTGATCATAATGCTCAATATGTCTGCTTGACATAAAAACATCAATATTCTCTTCAGGTTTTCGTTCAATAATTACTTTTTTTAGAAATGCCCCTTCTTTTTCAAGGGTATCTAATTCCTGATTTTTATTAATTATTTTAAATATGGAATAATAGGGATAAATAGAAAAAAGAGCAACGATTAATAGATTTACTAATTGACTTGAACGAAAATTAATCCTTAATAATGTTAAATTATATAATTCATAAAACCCTACAGCAGCAATAAGTGCAAATACAGGATAAACCGGGCTGTCATACCAATCCAATTTAACTTTCGGATAGGAAATTATCAGCATATATGAAATACAATACAAAACAACTATTCTTAATTTATTTTTATTCTTCGAAAAAAAACAACCATAAATCATCAATGGAATCATTATAAATATGTGTGGAATCAGATAGAGATGAAACCAGTTTCGGAAATAAAAAGAGAAATGTTGTTCATGGTAAGGCATGATATTTTCAAAAAAACGTCTGTATTCTGAAAATAAAACAATTTCTAAATAACCGGAAGAAAGGTATTCTCTCAATAAATAGTAGCCACCGCAAATAGTTATTATAATTAGAGAAGAAAAATAAAAGTATCTGGAAGTTATTACTCGTTTTAGTGTATTCGTAAGCCAAAACCCAAGAAAAAGGCCGGGTAAAGGGAGAAATCCTGCCACAGATTTAGATAAGAAGGCGAAAGCAATGCCAAGCCCAATCAGAAATAAATATCCTTTTTCATTTCTAAGATTATAGTTAAACATTAAATCAAAAGAGAAAAGAGTATAAAATGTGATAAAAAAAATCAATACTGCATCCAGGTCTCCACTTCTTGCAACGTGAACTCTTGAAAAACCAGGAAGTGTCACCAAAAACACTATAGCAATCCATCCTATTTCTTCTTTATTAAATATCTTTTTAGCAAAGACAAGCAATAAGATGCAGACTCCTATTGACGCTAAAAGACTGGGTAATCGTACTGAGAATTCTGAGACACCAAAGAGTTTTAGGCAAAAGGCCTGAAGAATAATTACAAAAGGGGGTTTAACATTATATAAATTGTTCCCCCCTTCATTTGTGAGTACAATAAGATTACCATTTTGCCTCATATCAAATGCATTATTAGCATAAATTGCTTCATCCCAAATATGTATTGGTTTATTTCCCAGTTTATACCATAATGGGAATGATAATATCATTAAGAGAAGTAACCGTAAGATATTTTTTAAAGAGTTTTCCTTCATTTAGTCGTCATTCTATAATCAAATTGGACGCATATATTCTTCCCTTATCGTCATTTACCGTAATTCTATAAACTCCGTTTGAAAAACCTGATATTGGAATTGTAATTTGATTTATTCTTTTTTCAGTTATTTCGGTAACTAAGTCACCTATACTATTCCATATTCTAATACGAATTTCAGAAGAAATAAGTGTTTCCGTTTCTCCAATCTCAATTTCAATATAAGTATGAGCAGGATTAGGATGAATTGTAATTTCAGAAAAATCAGTTGAGTTTTTAGGTATATCACTAAAATCTGGCTCAATCAAAAAAATACTATTGTTCATACATGGGTTGGGTGAATCAAATACTCCGCTAAACAAGTCAGAAATTACTTGTTCTTGTCCGTAACCAGCCTGTCTGTGTTGAAATTGTCCCCCCAAACTTCCATACGTCAAAGGAACATTTTGTTGAAGAATTGGAGCGGGAAGAAAACCAGATTGCGGATTATTTGCATAATACCTCATATATCTGGCCGGTATTATATGACGGGTTATTGTTGGTGAAAAGAAGAAAACTCCATTACTGATACACCGAACCTTATAATATGCATAAGGAATCCATGCGTTTCTGAAGCTTTCCGGCTGCATGGCAAACCATGTAATTTCATCAAAATGATAAGGAAAATAGGAACATACTCCATTATTTTGCCCCAAGAGATTGATGTTGCCGTCGGTTCCACCATAGTTATCAAGTGATACTACCTGCGGAATTGCAGTACAGTTCCAGCCAGAAGGAGTTATCCCACCGATGCTTTGTGTATAAATGGTATTTAAACATGATTGTTCACTGATAATACAACTACCACCATTTATATTTGTTGCTTGTCCATATTCATGGGTTCGTGATGGCACATTATTAAAGTCTAATAGTAATTGATTCCCATCTTTTAAACCATTAGCATCTCCTGTAATCAATAAAAACCGGTGGCTTGGGGGAAGTGTATCGTTGTATGCTCTTAATTTATCAAAAACGATATTCCAGTTATCAGGGTATAAGTCATTTCCGGTAGCTTCGTTCATCAGACGAATCTGATTAAAGTTCAGGGATTCACAACCCGCATTTATATAATTTCTTCCCTGAAAATACATCCACATTTGGGCTTCGACTTTACTGATATCCGGAACAATGGCTAAAAGATTACTGCTGTTTCCATTGGAGTGAACATGTATGGGATTAGTCTGATAATCGTCATAGGCCATGTCATAAATATTAAAATTTCTGGGTGTCGCAGGCGGCGGCAAATTAAATGCATCAAATACCCAATCGGGAATTGTACCCACTGAAGATAATGTTTCTTCATCTACATATTCGTAAACAGCTGCCGCAACAATAATGGTTGAGTCTTCGGCTTTTATATGCTCTACACTAAGTTTACAACGGTTCAGATGTATCGAATAATTATAGGGCATAGTCCATACTCCTATTTCAAATACGAATTTACTACCACAATCTCCGATTAGCCGGATTACATCCTGGTAAATCTGTATTTCTTTTCCGCTGAGAATCTCCCATCTATCTCCATATGTTTGCCAGAATGCCAGTTCGGAAGAATCAACAACTGCAACTCCGTTGAAGTAACCGTTACTGGTTTTCAATAGCTCATTAACCTCTCTGGCAACTACGCTCTTGGATAAATAATACTCCAGCTCCATTTGTGTAACAGGCTTGGTCGTAGTCTGACTAAATACAGCATGATTCAATAATGCAGGGATAATCAGGACGAAATAATACAGTATCTTTCTCATATTTCTAAGATTGTTAGTGTAAATCCTTTCAGATTAATGCTTTTATCATTGCTCTGCTTTCGATTCTTTTCAGGGCATTTTCAGTATCCTTTAGCCAGTGCCCACTGAGCTGACTGATTTTATATACTCCGTCCGACAAAGTCTTAAGGGTATCAGGGTGTGCGTACTGAGACGCTGTTTGAATCATATTCAGCAGTTCGCTTGCATCCCAGGGGTTTTTCATGGCATATTTTACGGAAGCGTGCACCAGTTCATGACTTGCTACTTCAGACTCCGGAATGCCCCAGGCCGATTTCCTCAGTGAAAGGGTAGTCAGTGTGGGTTTGCCTCTGTACTTTGCTGCAAGCTGACGGCTAAAAGCTCCAAAATCCTCCTGACTGAATAAGGGAATGATTTTATCCCAGAATTTTTGTTCGTTTTGCTCTGGGATATTATATTCCATGACCGTACTCAGTTGTGTTCCGTTCCGGTAGAGCATTGCAGACTGAGTAATGGCTTTCCATATATCGGAAAAATGGTCGTGCTTCTTCATGACTTTCACCCAGTCTTCCGGCTTTACCTTCAGGGTTTGAGCCCAGAAATGCAGCGGAAGCAGCGATATCAACTGACATATATTAAAAACAGAAGCCTCATAAGGCGGATTGACCTGAATTCCGACTCCGTCCCGTTTCATCTCCTGCGAAAGATTTTTCAGGGGCTCCAACTGTATGCGTCCCCCACTAATCAGGGCTGCTTTGTATTGAATATACGTCTTTCCATACTCTGCAAGTCGGGCAGAAACAGGACTTCCGGGTATCAGAAGAGCCGTATGAATACAACGGTTTCTCAACTCTGTATCCGTAAGGGAAGTATCCTGAATCAGATTTTCCAGAAACGCTGAAGCTTCCGGAACGGGATTTTCGTATAAAACATTCATAAAATCCTTTTTCTGAGAGAGCGTTTCATGTTTCCATGTTTCCTCCAGTCTTTTGACCGCTTCTTTGGGGTTGACACTGAGAGATTCCTGCAAGGAGCGCATTCTTTCTTTATGAGAACCATTTTCCCAGTCGGCCGGTAAGTCCTTATTGGTAAAGTTCCATTCCTTATTGAAATTGCCCATCCACTTCCCTCTTTCGCCGGAAGTAGCTTCAAGCAGCGGCAAAATTACCGGATGCTTTTGTGCATAGCTCATGACCGGAATCAGTAAATCCGGGGTTAAAATCCGGCCTTTTTTACGGATTGCTTCCAGTAATTCCATGACAACCGGGACATCTCCTGCCTTGATTTGAAGAAACATGCCGGATATAAATTCAGCGGCCTGAGGCGAAATATAGGGTTTGGTTTCAGGGGGGCAAACCAAAAATTCTGTTTCACCCTGAAAATCAACCGGCTCGTATCCCGCTTTATTCCGAAGACTCTGATAGGCCGATATCATTAAAATTTTTTCCTCTGTCGTTTTTGCCTCAGCCAGTGGAACTCCCTCAAAGGTATCTCCTATCTCAATGAAAAAATGAGAAGTACCCAACACCGCAGCCTGAAGTATTTTATTATGATTCTGCATATTTAGACCGGAATTTTCTTTTGATTTACAGGAAATATACTCTCATGGGTGAAAATCGTAAGGGGTAAAAATTGGTTGTCCAACCACTCCCCGAATACATTGAAAGACTGATTGCCCGTCAGGACAAGGATATACATCGCTTTTTCACGGGAAATTTTCATGGGAATTGCCTTCATCTGACTGTCTGTAAGAAACCATTGTTTACCGGAATTTCCGATTTTCATCTCAGAAAGCAGAAAAGGAAATTGCTTAAGCCAGGGAAAAGCACTGATTTCCTGAGCATGCCGGCGAAAGTTTTCTTCAAAACCCATAAAGACGGGGCTCACCTTTTCAATGGTACGGATTTGTGTTTTTACGAGGGCTCTTTGTCTGACAATGCCCGGATAATAGACAATCTCCCCTTCAAAACAGGAGCCGGTGGGGCCGTACTGTTCTGTAAATACCCCGTTAAAGGCAAAATCGGTAATCAAAGCCCTTTCGCCTGTTTTTTTCCCGTAAAGCCATATTTTTCGGATTAAAAGATTGTGTTTATCCTCCACCTCTTCCTGAATGCTCCCCATAATCATCCATATATCTTTGATTGCCGGCAGTGGCAATACATCTTTCCGCTGTTCATAAAACCCAATCAGTTGTTTTACAGACTTACGAAAAGGCTCCTGCGCAGCTTCGATATTTTTCAGCAGTTTGAACAGGAAATACAACTCCCCGGATTTGAGGAGGAACTTCTGCAGCCATTCAGTCCCTTCTCCGTCCCCCACAGTTCTTGCGATTTCGTCTATTAAGGCTCTCAGCCCTTCGGCTTTTGCGTTGCTCATCCATACCTTCTGAGCTTCTGCAAACTCGTACATCCGGGATTCCTGACTGGCTATTCCGGAGCGGATAATATCTTCCACCCACAAAATTGCGTCATCCAGATCCTTTTTGAGGGTTTCCATCTTTTTATCCTCCAGTTCCTCCTTTCGTACCGTTTTTTGTTCCTGAATTTCCGGAGTTACTACACTGATTACCGGGGTTCCTTTTTTTCTTTTTTCCATCCATGCTGTAGCCCAGGACGGCGGAGTCACTTTATGAAAAACATGAGGACTTGCCGCAAAATACAAAAAAAGTCCAAGAGCATGTTTACAGGGAAACTGCCTTGCCGGACAATTACATTTCGCTGCGCCGTCAGACAGGTCAATTGTGATAAAATAAGCAGAAGAGCCGCTACCCTGACATTCTCCCCAAAGAAAAGACTCATCGGTACCGAGGTTACTGAGCGTGGTTCCTTTGGCTATTTTCTGCGCATTGGATTGAGTAGCAGGAATAGCAGAAAGGGATAAAATTTGTTGTAATGTCCAGTTCACTTAATTTATCTTTAGTTAAAGAATTTCACCTGCAATTTTACGAAAAAAATTCCTGAATTCGGGTAAAAAAATAAAAAACTCCATTAAGAACGGGTATTTTACACAAAAAGGAAGTCAGGAAAACAAGGGTAAGTTTTCCGGAAAAATCCTGATAAATCCATCTGAAAGCAATCAGGACTTCAGATTATCAGAAATAAGCGATATGATAAATTTAAGTATCTCCTGATTTTCCGGCTTATTCCAGTCGGGAGTATAAATACTTGAAACAGAATGCGCAAAGGTAGCCAGTTCATTATGCTCGACATAATTTATTCCCAGAATCAGGTCAGAAACCAGAATATTGTTTACACCGGCTCTTCTCTTCAGCCTTTCTGCCGAATCTGAAGCCATACGGGGAATATCTCCTCTGAGTGCAGATTCATTCCAGCTCACGGGCAAATCTTCATTTGTATAGTAAGAAGTTATTTCTGCCTTGAGTATATCCAAAACCTGATGAAACATGTGGAAAAATATTAAAATGTAGATTAAATTAAAAAGAAGTTTCACAATTCCTTTTTACGTGATTAAAATAAAAAAGTTAGCGTTTTAGCGCATCAAAACGTTCCGGTCAGATTATTCAGTACAACAAAAAACAGGAACTTTTTGATAATATATAAGCATTAATTTGGTAATGAGTTTTTTACAGTACCAAAGTAAAAAATATAATTTTAGTAATTTATTTAAACAATTTACGCACTTTTATGCCATCATGAAACTTTGTGCAAATTAATAATAATTTCCGGATAAAATACAGAATATTAATGAAAAAACAATCCGAATATAGTTTTATCTATGATTCGTTCATAATAAAAGCCTGAAATACTTAAAGAGGAATTATTTGATTTTGGATTTAATTTTTCTTTCAAGTTCATCCACACTGTTTTTCTGCGGGATATCGAGGGCATAAATCCGGGCTTTTTCGATGTATCGCAATGCGCTTGCATATTCTTTGGCTCTGTATTTATAGTAGGCTAAAGCATACTGAGGCTTCATTGCCAGCGGCTCCAGGGTTTCTGCTTTTTTTGCCCATTCATGAGCCACCTGAAAAGCATTTTCACCGGAGAAGGTCTGAATTGCCATTACAGAATAATCCGCATACTTTTCGGCGGAACCGGAAAAATAATCATTCAGAAGGGATTGACTGATTGCGAGAAAGAGAGACTCGTTTTTTTGCCGCATCGCAAATTCTGCTTCCAGTTCATCTTCGTATGCCTGCTTCGGGTGTTTTAACAGACCCAGTGAGTTCAGAACGGAGACATAAGTATTCTTATAGCTTTGTAATGCGTCATGATTCATGGATTTGAATACCCGAATGTGCTCTTCAGACAGCATCGTCAAAGCAAATGCCCTGATTTCGGGCTGAATTGGCAAAAGTGTTTTTGCTTTTAATATAATCATCTGAAAAACAGGACTTTCCGGCTTCTTAATATAGTTTTGGGTAATTTCCCATAAAGGGGTCTTTACCCACTCTTCTGCGGGAAACCGGTTCAGAAAAATTTCTGTTTCTTTCTGGGCTGAGTCCGGAAATACCCTTGCAAACTCGTTGAGATAAGCCTTAAACAAAACCGGATTTTGGGGGTCAAGGGAATACCGGTAGCGATGCGGGTTAAAACTGATGGTTTCTTTTGCTCTGTTGAGAAAAAAAAGTGCGTCTGCATATCCTGTGTACTGATACTGAATTTTCCCTTCCGGGGTCATAAAAATCCAGTAGGGATACGTCGGTACGTTAAATTTTTTTTTCAGTAATGTATCCTTTTCACAGTTTACTTTAAAGGAAAGAAAAAAGGTATTCATAAAATTCCCTACAGAATCATCCTTAAAAGTAGATTGTTGCATCATCAGACACGGCCTGCACCAATCTGTGTAAAAGTCTATAAAAATATACTTTTGGGTTGTTTTTGCCTCTTTCTGCAGGTCTTCAAAACTCCCTTCAAAAAAACGAACGGGCTCTGCCTTCAGGGAAGAAGGCGAAACACACAACAGAAACGAGAGTGCAGAAAAAAACAGAAACGAAATGGAATGACGCATAAATCGAGGGGAAAGGTTGCAGGGTAATTATTTTATTTCTTCAAAATCCACCTCTTCCGCAACTTCAAATACGTCGCTGGCTTTTTGTTTATTTACCTTTGGGGCACTTACCCGAACTTCTTCATGCTGATATACATTTTCCTGAAAAGGTCCGGTATAATGATGTTTTTCGTAATTTTGCTGTTGATTTTTAAAATCATTCTGTATGTTTTTTGCAATGACTTTTGACAAAAGCATCACAAGCTGCCTTCCGAAAAACCGAAAAACGAAGCGGAAAGTCAAGAATACCAGTAAAACCCAGAATAAAAATTTCATTTCAGAATAATAATGTTTTAAAATTATATAAACGTAATTTATGGTGTTTGGGTTTCAATTATTTTGCGGTATAATTCTTCATACAGAGGGGTAATATTTTCCACTGAAAAAGATTCGGCAATTTTTCGGGCACTGACAGAAAAGGATTTCCATTTTTCATCATCGGAAAGCAGTTCAAGGGCTCTCTCCCCCATCGTACGATAATCCCCTACCTGACAGCAGTACCCCGAAATACCGTCCTGAACGACCTCCGTCAGCCCTCCCGCAGAAGTGGTGATGACCGGAATCCCGCAGGCCATTGCTTCCAGGGCTGCAAGTCCGAAGGTTTCCGATTCGGAAGGCAGAAGGAATAAATCTCCGATTGAATACAATTCCTCGACAGGGTCCTGAGAACCCAGAAAATAAATATCATCAAAAACCCCCAATTCCCTTGAAAGGTCTTCGGCGGGCTTCCGCTGAGGCCCGTCCCCTATCATCAGGAGTTTGGCGGGTATATTTTTTTGAATCACTTCAAAAACCCTGATTACATCCTCCACTCTTTTGACTTTACGGAAATTGGAAGTGTGAATGATAATTTTCTCGCCTTTTGTAGTCAGCATTTTCCGAAAATGCTCTTTCGAATGCCGCCGGAATCTTTGAATATCCACAAAATTGGGAATTACGGTGATTTCATTGGTAATATGAAAATTATCAAAGGTATCTTTTCTTAAAAATTCCGAAACCGCTGTAACTCCATTGCTCTGATTAATGGCAAAGCTAACCACAGGCTCAAAACTTTTGTCCTTCCCTACCAAAGTAATATCCGTCCCGTGAAGGGTAACGATTACCGGAATATTGATTCCAAAAGTACGGAGAATCTGACGGGCAAGATAGGCAACTGAAGCGTGCGGAATTGCATAATGTACATGCAGTAAATCCAGTTTATAGTACTTTACAACATCTACCAGCTTGCTGGCAAGGGCACTTTCATAAGGCAGGCTCTCAAAAAGAGGATAATTGGGAGTAGTCACTTCATGATAATAAATATTTTCCATGAACAAATCCAGCCTTATCGGACGGTTATAAGTGATAAAATGCACTTCATATCCTTTTTGAGCCAGACATTTGCCCAGCTCTGTTGCGATTACACCACTTCCGCCGTAGGTAGGATAACACACTATTCCTATTTTCATCAATATTAAATTATGTAAATTACAGTTTGTGAGCACTATCTAAAATGACTGCAAAAATAGTGCTTTTTTCAAAAAAAAACAACCCCCTTGCCAAAGCTCCGGCTCTGCAAGGGGGAGAAGATTGATTATATTCAGGATTATACAATCGCAATAGAGCGATTATGGGTTGTGGATTGAATTTTATGAGGAAGTTTAATGATCAAAATTCCATCATTATAGGTAGCCGAAATATTTTCTGTATCAATATTTTCGGACAACCTTACACTACGCTGAAAAGCCCCTGACATAAACTCACGGCGTTTGTATTTGCCTTTTTCTTCGGTTTCGCTGTTTTTTTGCATTTCTGCAGAAACATGAAGCATATCTTTCTCGAGTTCAATTTTGAAGTCTTCTTTTTTCAGGCCCGGAGCAGCAAATTCTACTTCAAATCCGGCTTCGGTTTCTTTAATATTCATAGGCGCGGATTTGAGAAAAGGAAACTCCTTGATAGAACTCTGATCGAATAATTCATCAAACACGGATAATACTGATGGCATCCATGTAGAACGGGTCGCGGGAAAATTTTGTACTTGTTTCATAATTTTTTTCAGAATTTATTAAATGATTGAATAAGTATAATTTGTTTTTGTAAGTTTGCTTACTATTAGGTACATACAATTCATGTACCATGCCTGTTTTTTCTGCAAAACTGGCTCAAAATGATATAAAAACATGACATATTGTCAAAATTATTAAAATTAATATGCCATTGTGTCATTCAATAGCGTTTTTTAAAGAATTTTTAACCAAATCGGAAACGTCCAATTTTTTAAGTGATTTATGAATTCTATTTTTACACGGATAGCTTTAGTCTGTTTATTCTTTTCCACCTTGCTCTTTCAGCCTGTATTTTCGCAGGAGGATTCTGTTTCTATTGATGAGGATATGGCTCTGATACTCCATGATTCGATTGAATTTTCGGGGATTTTTTCTCAGGAAGGGCTGCAGGCTACAAAAATCAAGGGCAAATGGGGCTACAGAGACCGGAATTTCAAAGAAGTTATTCCTTTTATTTATGAGAATGCGGGAGATTTTGAAGAAGGCCTGGCAGAAGTTCGAAAAGAAGGCAAATGGGGCTTTATTGATACTTCCGGAAAAACGGTAATTCCTTTTATATATGAAGATGCTCAGCATTTTTCGGGCGGACTGGCCTCCGTGAGGTATGAACGCAAATGGGGGTTCATCAATCCCAAAGGCGAATGGGTGATTCCTAACCGGTATGAGGATGTTTACACCTTTCAGGATGGTATGGCAGCCGTCATGCTCCATGAGAAATGGGGATATATTGACCCAAAAGGCAATACGTTAACGCCTCTGGAATATGATTTTGCGGATGATTTTAATCAGGGATTCGGGGTTGTGGAAAAATCAGGGTTGAAAGGGGCTGTGAATACTGAAGGGAAACTGATTGCTCCGGTAAAATACTCCGGAATAAAACCCGGAGACGGCAGTTTTCTGCTGGTTCAAATGAACCGGAAATGGGGTGCAATAAACGAAAACGGTCAGGAGTTTATACCCTGTATCTATGATTACATTGATCCGGTATGGGATGGATTAGCCTCTTTTATGGAATTTGAAATGATGGAGGAACTTCACAGCATTCATTCCTCCAAGGGCCTTTGTAAATACTTTACCATCTCTCAGAATGAAAAAATGGGGTTACTTGCGAAAGATGGAAAGGAACTGATTCCTCCCCGGTATTCTTATATCTCACAGAACAACGGTTTCTGGGAACTCTCTGACGGAGAATTAACGGGCTATGCTGATTCTACCGGAAGAATTCTGATAAGTCCCAGATATACGGAAATTGGCCTTTCTTCCAACGGAATGACTCCGGTATCAGTGAACGGTACATGGGGAGTACTGGATGAGCAATTCTCGGAGATTATTCCTCCAAGATATCAGGAAATCGGGTATTACAATGAAGGGTTATTCCCTGTAAGGTCGGGAGATTCCTGGGGCTTTATTGATAAAGATGAAAACATACGGGTTCCGCTTCTTTTTGATTATGCCAACGGATTCCTGTATGGCACAGCTTCCGTCAGAAAAGGAAATTTATGGGGGCTGATTGATGCTTCCGGCAGGTTGCTGATTCATCCTGAATATGAATCCATCACCCAGCTTCCGGATAAAACGCATGCGATTTGTGTCAGGGAGAATAAATATTTTCTGATTCAGGTCAAAACGAATAAGCTCACAGGAAAGCCTTATGATAAGATTTTTTTTAACGAAACTGACAGTATTCTGGTGGTAAATCTTGGACCTAAGCAGGGATGTACCGATTTTAACGGGAAAGTGATTATTCCGGTGAAATACAAGGAAGTGATTCCGTCAGGAATCCCGGCTCATTACTGGGTTTCTGAAAATGAGCTATTCGGGCTGATGAATGAAAAAAAAGCATGGGTACTAAAACCTCAGTACGAGTTGGTCAATGCTTTTTATGAGGGGCTTGCTTGGGTAATGAAAAACAGCGAATATCTTTACATTGATATAAAAGGAAAGCCGGCGGAAGTCCCTGAATCTATGCAGGAAGGGCTGTAATCAGGTTTTCCGGTAATCATTCCCCCACATCAGGGTGCGCCGGAGTGTGCCGATATACTTGGTGTCGGGCATGCGCACCAGTTTTACGGTAAAATCTGCTTTCCGGATTGCAATGGAAGTCCCGGCATCTATATGCTCAGTCCGGGTATCGAGGGCTACCATTGCTTTGCCTGACCGTGAGGCTACCTCACAGGAAATCACCGCAGAATCCGGGATGACCACAGGCCTTACCGTAAGGGAATGAGGAGCTACAGGGGTAATGATAAAATTCCGGGAAGCCGGAAAAATGATAGGTCCTCCGCAGGCAAGACTATAAGCGGTAGAGCCTGTTGGAGTAGCGATAATCAGGCCGTCTCCTCTGTATGTATTGAGAAACTCTCCGTTTACATACACATTGATGGTAATCATCTCATTGGTATTACTTTTGTGAATAGTAACATCATTGAGACCAAAATTGCTATCCTTAAAAATTTCTTTGGGTTCAGATACGACCGAAAGCAGGCCTCTTTCATCAATTTTATGTACGTCCCTCATCAGTAAATCCATCGCCGGGATTAAATCATGCTGCGTAATAGTGGTAAGATACCCGAGCCTTCCGAAATTTACGCCTACAATCGGGATTCTCCTGGGATGATTCCCGAAGATTCTCACACACTCCAGCACTGTACCATCGCCTCCAAAACTGATAATGAACTTTACATCCGGCAAAGTATCGGTATCATCGAATGACGGAATATTCAGATGGGTTAATAAAAGGGGCTCAAGTGCCGCGATTTGATTAAGATAAGGAGAATATACGATATACTCAATCCGGGCATACACCAAAAATTCAAAATACCGGAGCAGCAAACGCATATCCGTATTTTCAGTAATCCGCCCGTAAATTGCTATTTTCATGCTGCAAAAATAAAAAATAAAAACTGCATTGTAAGAATATGTTTAAAAATTTATCTTTCCTGTAAAAAAAGTGGGGTTTTCCATGGCTTTTCGCAGATAAAACTGAAGACAATAGCACTAAACTTCCATTTTATCGCCTTAAATCTATACGAAAGCTCCTTTTTTCTGAATGCAAAACCTTAAATTCAAACAGATTCTATGATTTAATTATAAAAAAACTTGCGCCCCAGTCACAGGTGCGCAAGTCCCACTTTACAACTATGAAAAAACACTACCCAATTACTTTCCTTGCTCTATGAAAAACTAATTGTTTTTTTAGAAATTTTATATTTTTATTTAACTTCTTCGTAATCTACATCTGTAACGTTTTTATCTTCACTTTTGTTTTGATTTTCACCAAAATTTTCAAAATTTTCTTCTCCACCCTGCGTATTTTGTGCATTGTAGATTTCCTGTGAGGCATTACTCCAGGCTGTATTCAGGGCTGCTGTAGTGGCCTCGATAGCCGGAATGTCTCTTTTTTCGTAAGCTGCTTTCAATTCAGTAAGAGCCGATTGAATCGCAGTTTTATGATTTTCAGACAGTTTATCTTTCAGTTCCGTAAGTTGCTTTTCGGTTGAGAAAATCAAAGTGTCTGCTGCATTGAATTTTTCAGCGTCTTCTTTCCGTTTTTTGTCGGCTTCTTCATTGAGCAAAGCATCCTGTTTCATTTTTTCAATTTCTGCCTTACTTAATCCGGTAGAAGCTTCGATACGGATTTTTTGCTCTTTACCGGTAGCTTTATCCCTTGCGCTTACGTTCAGAATTCCGTTTGCGTCCACATCAAAGGTTACTTCAACCTGAGGAATTCCTCTTGGTGCGGGCGGCAATCCGTCAAGGTGGAATTTACCAAGGGTTCTGTTGTCTCCGGCCATTGGTCTTTCTCCCTGAAGGATATGAATCTCAACAGAAGGCTGATTATCCACAGCAGTCGTATAAACTTCCGTTTTCTTGTGCGGGATTGTAGTATTGGCATCCACCATTTTGGTAAATACACCACCCAGCGTTTCAATACCCAAAGAAAGCGGAATAACGTCCAGAAGCTGAATTCCTTTTACATCTCCTGACAAAACTCCTCCCTGAACTGCTGCACCTATTGCTACTGCTTCATCAGGATTTACACTTCTGTTCGGTTCGCGTTTGAAGAATTCCTTTACGATTTCCTGTACTTTAGGAATTCGGGTTGAACCCCCTACAAGAATAATCTCATTGACATCTTCAGCCTGCAATTTTGCTGCCTGCAAAGCCTTGCGGCAAGGATCAAGACAACGTTTGAAGAGGTTTTCAGCCAACTGCTCAAACTTGGCACGACTCAGGGTGCGCTCAAGGTGAAGCGGACCGCTTGCGCCCATATAAACATAAGGCAAACTGATTGTAGAGGAGGCAGAAGCCGAAAGCTCAATTTTTGCCGTTTCAGACGCTTCTTTCAAACGCTGAAGAGATTTTGGATCCTTTCTTAAATCAATGCCCGGATTTTCGCGAAGAAACTCTTCTGCGAGCCAGTCTATGATTACGTGGTCAAAATTATCTCCTCCGAGATGTACGTCTCCGTTTGTAGATAGTACTTCAAAGAGCATATCTCCGTCAATATCCTGTAATTCCAGGATTGAGATATCAAATGTTCCTCCACCAAGGTCAAATACCGCTACTTTAGTATCTTTTCCTTTTTTATCCAGTCCATAAGCCAAAGCCGCAGCCGTAGGCTCATTGATAATTCTTCTTACAGTAAGTCCGGCAATTTCGCCTGCTTCTTTTGTCGCATTTCTCTGTGCGTCATTAAAGTATGCAGGTACAGTGATTACCGCCTCCTTTACTTCATATCCGAGGTAATCTTCGGCTGTTTTTTTCATTTTCTGAAGAATCATTGCCGAAATTTCCTGAGGAGTATAGTTTCTGTCATCAATCTTGGCAACAGCAAGGTTATTTCTGCCGTTTGTGATTGTATATGACATTTTGCCTACCTCTCCCTGAGCCTCAGAATAAGTATGTCCCATAAATCTTTTAATAGAACTTATGGTTTTGGTAGGATTTACGAGAGCCTGACGCTTTGCCTGCTCTCCTACAATACGCTCACCATCTTTCGTAAAAGCTACTACAGAAGGGGTAGTGCGTTTTCCTTCAGAGTTGACAATTACGACAGGTTCTGTTCCTTCCATAATTGCCACACATGAGTTGGTTGTACCTAAATCTATTCCAATTATCTTTGCCATTTTATTAATTTGTATTTAATTTTAAAAGTCATCAATGTGTTTCTACAATCATAATGCCATTTAAAATTTTGCGACTTTCTGACATTTTTTTGTGTCATTCTGTCACTGACTAAAACGAACTTCAGTATTTTTGTCATTTAACTGAAAGGCTGAGTTGCTTTAATCTTTCAAATACAAGTACAAAGATGCGGTTAGATTTTATAAAAAACAAATTTTTTTTATTTTTTTTTCACAAGCTCTGCCGTAACACTTTCAATTATATTTTTCAAAAAAATTAAGCCTGATTTTCATTCAAAAAAAAATGGTCATCTGAACAATGACCATTTTTTACCAAAAACACATATTCCTGTTTTACTAATTCATAATCAATTCTTTATCTCTGAGGATTAGAATTATTGATTACAACATCTCTGCTTGAAAACGCTTTCACTCTTTCTGTTTCGGCATTTCTCATTGCGATGATTTCTTCTCTCGCCGTTTTGAGCTGAACTTCGAGAATCGTGATTTTGTCAAGAGAAGAAGAAAGTTTTCCATTCAATTCGGCCATTTCCGCCTTTTTTTCCAGATTCATGGTAATTCTCTGAGCTTCCATTTTGGCAGTCAGTTCTGTTTTTACCTGAGTTTCGGCTTTTTTAACCTCTTCATTAAAGTTGGTTTTGATTTTTTCCAGTTCCTGTTTCAGCTCCGTTAACTCTTCATTTTTGATTGCGGTAAAACCCTGTTCTCCCAAAATTTTCTCAACCGTACTTTTTTGATTTTCCTTCAGGGAAAGTGAGAAATTCACTTCTGCTTCCCGGCTTTTTTCGGTGTACTTCGTAGTTAATTCTTCAATTTTCGCCTCATTTTCAGTAATTACCTGATTCTGAGCGTCAACAGCTTCAACATTTTTTACAAGTTCAGCCATGACTTTTTGAAGATTGTTTGTAGCAGAGACCAATTGCTTTGCAGCAGATTGCAGAATAAGTTCTGTCTGTTTAATCATAAAATAGAAAATTTAAAAGGTGATTTATGCGAATTTTTGATTATTTTAACACGAAAAATAAATTGAATAAAATTTCATCACAAATTCCTTTTATTCAACAACTTATACATAAATAATTTTACTGATTAATATATATAATTATACGGATTTTAATTAAAAGAGTTGCAAAAAATACAATATTTTACTATGTTTTTTTACTTATTTTTTCAACTTTTTAAAGTCTGCATAGTTTTAAACGGCGATTACAATACATTCATCAATATGGACGGAATCAGTCATTTGCTGGTAGGGAGAATTATCGCTACTTCTCAGAAACTTAGCCCACAACAAAATTTTATGGTAGCTTTTTTTGGTTACCTTCCGGATTTATCGCAACTGATCCTTTATCCTTTGCTGGTATGGATATTGCCCCGACCTTATTATTTTCCCAGTAATGAAGACTGGATCGGCATTACCGACAAGCATACCTGGTTTACTTTCGCTTATGAATTTCCGCACAGCCTGCTGCTTGTAATGCTGTTTCTGGTGCCTTTTGTATGGTATATGGGATTACCCAAACTGTGTATCGCCTCTTATATTTCCCATATTTTACTGGATATACCGACGCATACGGGCGAATGGTCCACGAAGTTTCTGCTTCCTTCCTATTATTATTATATAGAAGGAATTACAGACGCGTGGGCGTGGAATTACTCTTCCTTTGTAATGACCTGGATTCTGCTATCGGCCATTCTTGGAATGATTCTCTATATGAAAGGCGAATTATTCGATAAAATTTAAGAAACCCCTTCAAAAAGGACGGAAGTTCTCTATCTTTGTGCTTAATAAAATGAGAATATTATGAAATTACGCATTGGGACAAGTCAGTTTCCGGTAAGTGCCGATATCCGAAAAAACCAACAACACATCCTTGAACAAATAAAAGCAGCCAAAAATCAGGGTTGTGACATCATTCATTTTCCGGAGGGGGCTTTATCCGGTTATGCGGGAGTAGATTTTGCTTCCTTTAAAGGCTTTGACTGGGAGCTGCTCAAAATCTGCACCATGGAGATACAGGCTTTTGCAGCCGAATCCGGTATCCGGGCTTTGGTAGGATCAGCACATCCGCTCAGCAGAAACGCCAAACCCCACAATTCGCTTTACTTCATCAATGAAAAAGGGGAAATTGCAGACCGATATGACAAAAGATTTTGTGCAGGAGATGATACCGGAACAACCGGAGACCTGGCTCATTATACGCCGGGCAATTACTTTAGTATTTTCACTATCAATGGGATAAAGTGCAGCATGCTGATTTGTCATGACTACCGGTATCCGGAACTATACCGGGAATTAAAAAAACGGGAAGTTCAGGTAGTATTTCATTCTTATCATGCAGGGAATATGAGTCCGGAAAGAAAATTTTTCATGGAGGCTGAAATAGGAGAGGCAAACTTTTCGCTTAATCCCGGAAGAACGTACCCTGAAATCACAATGCCCGCCACGATGATTTCCTACGCTGCAAATAATTACCTCTGGATTAGTTGCAGCAATACCTCCGCACCGGAAAGTTGCTTTGGAGTATTTATGGTAAGGCCTGACGGAGTCATCTGCGGAAAGGCAGAAAAAAATCAGGAAGGAATTCTCTTCACTGAAATCACCGCTGAAAAGGATTTTTATGATTCCACTCAGTACTGGAGAAGCAGGGCAATGAATGGGGTTTATCACAGTGGCAGGTACCGGACAGATTCCCGCTCAGAAAACAGAAATATTCTGTAACTTCTCCCCTCCCCCCGCTGACCGGATTAAACCTTTTGGGTTTACAAGAGTCTCTAAGGTCTATTGTTTTTTACAATCAATGACTGAGTCTAAAGAATTCGAGGTACTTTATCATAAGTTTAAAAATCAGATTTACAATCTGGCTTTACAGTACGTTCAGAATACTGAGGACGCACAGGAAATTACTCAGGACGTTTTTCTGACGGTTCACAGTAAAATTGATACTTTCAAAAACAATTCCAAACAATCAACCTGGATTTACCGGATTTGTATTAATAAATGTCTGGATTTTCTCCGTGCAAAAAAAAGGAAAAAACGGTTTTCTTTTCTGGTTTCGCTCTTTTCTGAAAGTGGCAGTGAAATAAGCTTTGATAAAGCGAATTTTAATCATCCCGGCATACAACTTGAGCAAAAAGAAGCCCTGATCCATCTTTTTTCAATGATTAATGACTTACCGGAAAATCAAAAAACAGCATTGATCCTCGCTAAGATTGAACACAAGCCTCAGTCTGAAATTGCTGAAATTATGGAACTAAGCCCAAAAGCGGTAGAATCGCTCCTGCAAAGAGCAAAAAATAATCTTCAAAAAAAAATCTCCTCGGGCGAAGGAAAAAGAGAATAACCGGCGTCTAACAGAAATATATTTTTATAGTTACTTCAGATTCAATTTAAGGATATATATTAATAATAAATATGAATGATTTTTTAGAACCATTGTCCTCTATAAAACCGGCAGAAGTTCCGACTTTTTTACTGACAAGAATCCGGGCGAAGATTCAGGCTGGCGAAGGAGAATATGTTTCCCTGAAAATGGCATGGGTTGCAGGAGTATCGGTATTAATTATTATTACAATCAATATAATCCTGTTAACCAGTATATCCCGTAAAAAACCGGACACAACCAAACACCAATACCTTTACTCCAACAATTTATTTTATACCAATGACTAAGCTGAAACTCATTAGTGCTGTTGCTGCTGTTTTATTGATTCTCAATATTTTGGGGTTATTTTTTATGCTCAGTCATAAGCCACCCCGTTCACCCCGGGAAGTGATTATTGAAAAACTTCATTTCGATAAAAGCCAGGTTCAGGAATATGAAAAACTGATTGAAATACATAAAGAGCAGGTCCGAAAATTTCAGGATGAAACGCTACCCCTTAAAAATGCACTTTACGGCACCCTGACCTCAGAAACCCGGCCTGAAATCCGGGATTCTGTAATACAAAAATTAGGAGAGATTCAGATAAAAATAGAAGAAACGCATTATCAGCACTTCAAAGATATTCAGCAATTATGCAAAGAAAATCAGCGGCAGGATTTTGATTTACTTACAAAGGATTTAGCCGGACTTTTTTCCATGCCTATGCCAAAGCACCACAAGAGATGAGGATGATATTGTTTCTCTATTGTATTTTTCTTACGGCAATTGTTAGTCCTTTACACGCTCAGGAAGCGTTTACCCTTGCTTTTCATCCTTTTTTTCAGGGAGAACCCCTTGAAAATGACCGTTTTTATGTGACAGAAAAAGGCGATTCCGTAATGCCGGAAACCTTCAAAATATATCTTTCGGGGTTTGAGGTAAAAGGAGAAAATCCGGGGTTCTATTATAAAGAAACCGAAAGTTATCATTTACTGGATTTAGAG
Organism: Bacteroidia bacterium; assembly: GCA_019695295.1. Taxonomy (GTDB): domain Bacteria; phylum Bacteroidota; class Bacteroidia; order J057; family J057; genus JAAFHL01. The sequence continues at coordinate 25,613 of JAIBAH010000052.1, forward strand.
AATCCCGCTTCCTTCCAGTTCCCTTTAAGAGGAATCCCCGAAGGACTGCAATCCGGTGTACTGCATTTTCAGCTTGGAATTGACAGTCTGACGAATGTATCAGGTGCAATGGGTGGAGCACTGGACCCTTCGAAAGGGATGTACTGGACCTGGCAAAGTGGATATATTAATCTGAAATTAGAGGGAATATCTCCTTCAAATAAAACCCGGAATCATGAGTTTCAGTTTCATCTGGGAGGATATTTATCCCCTTTTAATGCAGTTCAATCTGTGGATTTGCCTTTTTCGGGACAAAAAACACTGGATGTAGGAATAGATCTTTCCGTTTTTTTTCGTAATATTGAGTTGAAAACACAAAAATCTATTATGTCCCCCTGTAAAGACGCTGTTTATCTTTCGGGCGAGGCGGCAAAGATGTTTTATATACTGAATCCATGAAGTACGGAATCATTCTGATTATTGCCGGAGTCCTTCTGAGTGCATTTCAGGCATTCAGAAATTCTGCTTTCTATATTCCGGAGAACTGGCCCAAACCGGTTTACAATTTTCAGGTAAACCCGACAACTCCGGCCGGAGCAGAACTGGGAAGGGCTTTATTTTATGATCCCATTCTCTCACGGGACAGCACGATTTCCTGTGCAAGTTGTCATTCTCAATATACGGCATTTACGCATGTGGACCATGCGTTGAGTCATGGTATCGGAGACAGTATCGGCACAAGAAACTCTCCTGCGCTGATGAATCTTGCGTGGCAATCCAAATTCATGTGGGATGGCGCGATTAATCATCTGGATATGCAGGCGCTCGCACCGATTACTCACCCGGATGAAATGGGCGAAAGTATTCCGGCAGTCCTGACAAAACTTCAGCGGTCAGAATTATACCCGGCGATGTTTCGTAAGGCTTTTGGAAGCAGGGAAGTTACAGGAGAATATTTACTGAAAGCCCTTTCTCAGTTCATGCTTACCCTTGTGAGCGCCGAATCAAAGTATGACAGTGTCATGAGAAATCAGGCAGAATTTACACCTCAGGAAAAAAACGGGTATCAGCTTTTCCGGAAAAATTGTGAGAAATGCCATAAGGAGCCGCTTTTTTCTACGTTTGAGTTCAGGAATAACGGACTGCCGGCAGATACATTCCTGAATGATTACGGGAGGATGAAAATCACCCAAAATCCGGAGGATTCTCTTTTATTCAAGATTCCGACGCTGAGAAATATAGAATATTCTGCCCCTTATATGCATGACGGAAGATATAAAAAAATCAAAGAAGTCCTTCGGCATTATACATCCGGAATTGAGCATAGTCAAACGCTTGCGGAGGAATTACAAACGCCGGTGGTCTTAACCTCCAATGAGACAGTTGATATAACGGCTTTTCTGCTTACGCTTACCGATAAAAAATTTCTGTTCAATCCGGAGTTTTCTTTCCCCCAAAAATTATTTTTACAGAAGATAAAAAAATAGGGAAGTTTCATTTGTTTTTTCATCCAAAGAACAGGTTCAATATTCATCAACAAAATTTATTTATGAAAAACGTATTGATTTACATTATTTTAATCTGTGTCATTTTTCCGGCTATCGGACAAAGAAATGTAGTACTGATTATAGCAGACGATTTAGGAACTGATTATCTGGGTTTCAGTGAAGATTATCAGGACACAGTGGCTGTACCCAATATCCGAAGCCTGTTAAGCAGAGGGGTTCGGTTTTCCAATGCAATGTCCAATCCTGTTTGTTCTTCCACCCGCGCCGGAATTCTTACCGGAAGGTATAGTTTCAGAACAGGAGTGGGATACGTAGTGGGCGGCACCGGAGGTTCGGGAGAGCTGGATACCTCCGAAACCACAATTCCGAAACTTCTGAAAAATTACAACCCGGATATAGCAAGGGCAAGTATCGGAAAATGGCATTTACATCAGCCTAACCCGGTTTCAAATTTACTCAACCCGCTGAATATGGGGTATGAGCATTTTGAGGGGCCTTTCATCGGGCAAATTAACAGTTACACCAACTGGGTAAAATATACCAATGGAACTCAGAGCACAATCACCAATTATGCTACTTCTGAAAATGTAAATAATGCTTTATCCTGGCTTTCCGGTCAGAATGGAAGACCGTTTTTCTTATGGATGGCTTTCAATGCACCCCATACTCCCTTTCATCTGCCTCCCGCCAATCTTCATTCTTATACCGGATTGAGCGGAACCCAGCAGGATATCACACAAAACCCTAAACCTTATTTCAAGGCAATGATTCAGGCACTTGATACTGAAATCGGCCGTTTTATAGATTCGCTGGAGGTGAATAACCAATTAGACAGTACAGATATTATCTTTATCGGGGATAACGGAAACACTCTGAAAACGGCTCAGATTCCTGACCTTAATAAAGCCAAAGGCACTGTGTATCAATATGGGGTTCATGTTCCGTTTATTATCGCAGGTCCTTCGGTAACGAATCCGGGAAGAGTGAGTGAAGCACTGGTGAATACGGCGGATATTTTTGCTACCATTCTGGAGATGTACGGATATACCAGCTGGCAAAATCAAATCCCTGCCAATAAACCCGTGGACAGTAAAAGTTTGCTTCCTGTGCTGAAAAATCAAACCGATAGTATCCGGCCCTGGACTTTTTGCGAAACCTTCCGGATTACTCCTGATACTACTGACGGCAAAGCAATGAGAAATAAAACGTATAAGCTACTGAAATTTGATGACGGAAGGGAGGAATTTTATCATCTGGCAACAGACCCTTCAGAATCCGACGATTTACTCGATGGTGCTCTTACCGCCAATGAAACCCTCAACTATAACTACCTTTGCGGTGAAATGGATACTTTCTTGGGAAATACCAATGAGTGTACTTTCATTATCCGGATTGATGACCATACTCTCTTTAATC
>JAIBAH010000053.1 GCA_019695295.1 Bacteroidia bacterium
AGGGTCTCCGTCAGTAACGACCTGACCGATATGAAAAAATTCCTTCAAATCACCGGTATTTCTGCCTTTAGCATGTTCTTTTCCTTTTCCAGTGTAGCCTCTTTGTCCGGCAAGTCCGGCGATTTCGTATTTTTTCTTTACGTCGTCCGGCAGCGCATAAAAACGCTCAAACGCTTTGTAAGCGCCATCAATGATTTCCTGTGGCACTCCGTGATTGGCAACGATTGCGAAACCAATTCCGGAAAAAGTGTCCCCCAGTTTTTTTGCAAATGCCTTTCTTTGTTCTTCATCTCCCAGTAAATATTCGTTCAAATCTACGGTTGGAATACTGTTAAACTGCATAATTATTGAATTAAGATTTTTTAAAAATAGATTATTCTACTGCAAAAATAAAAGATAAAATGATAGGTTTGGTGTTTTTGTATAAAAAAATCAGAATAAAAAGAGGGAATGCTCCGAATGGATACTTTTTCAGTATTGTATAAATGCTTCCGGGCTTAGCGGGAATTCATTTGAGCCTTCAGATTTTCGATTCCTGCCTCCATTTCCTTTATTTTTTGGTCCTGCTTCGTTATCTGTTCCTGCTGTGCTTTGATTGCCTCTATCAGAATGGGGGTAATGCGGGCATAATCTACGGATTTATATCCTTTTTCATCCGTTAATACCAACTCAGGATAAATCTTTTCCATCTCCTGAGCGATTACCCCTATTTGTCTGTCCGGGGTAAATCCTTTGTCCGGAAATGCAGGGGAATTCCAGTTATAATAGTATCCGTTGATTTGCTGAAGAGATGAGAGAGCGTTTCCGATGGGGGTAATATTCGTTTTGTAACGGGCGTCGGAACAAATCAGGGTTCCGCAGTTTGCGGTTACACTTCCATTTACTACCATTGTACCTGTTCCGCCGGAGAATGCTACTTCCAGTTTTTTATTGCCGGAATTTACCAGCCTTACATTATAATCTTCAGCGAGGGAGTCCCAGTGAAAGTCAATGTGGGGCTCACCGTAACCGGGATAGAGGTTTCTTCCCCCTAATTCTATGCTTCCTCCTTCCTCTGTAGTAAGGGCGGAATTCAGATTGCCGAACCATATTTCTCCGTTATGCCGGATTCTGAAACGTTCCTGCGGAAAAATTCCTCCTGACTGAGCGGTAAGGAACGAAAAACGGGACGGCATACTATTCAGTCCGGGCATAGTATCAATATTTACATCCAGAATTGCCCCGATTCTGAAATTACTTCCATCGTAACCATAATAATAGGACTCTCCAAGATAATCTCCCCAGTTAACGATAGCCGGAGTCTGAAGTGTGCCATTGCTTTTCATGGAAACCCAGGCCGGAACCCCGTTAAACCCTCCCGCAGAGGCTGTCCGGATTACAATATCGCTGTTGAGTCCGTTAGAGTCCTGAATTTCTATCCGGTGATAGGGATAATAAAGACCCAGCGGGGTTACGGGGTTGATGCCGATTCTTCCCTGAGTAGTCACTATCATCTGAGTAGTATTGTTGGTTTTAAATACCAGATTCTGATTATCGGTAGTGCCCAGAAAATTCACGGAGGAATTGGTTCCGCTGTTTCCGGTCAGGTTCCATGCACCCTGAATCCCTGAATTGTAACTGTTTACCCTCCATTTGCTGTCAGTAGTATTATACACAAGCATTACACTTCCATTGGCACCAATCAGTAGATTTCCTCCGTTGCCGGTAATAATCTGATTGGGGGAAAGAGAAGCGACACTCAGATTGGAGAGGGTCAAAACCTGAGGGGTAGTATTGGAAAGAATCAGGATTCTGCCATCGGTTCCTCCATTAATGCCGGTGATACTGTAAGGAGCAACCGGTCCGGTAATCCGGTAATGAGAAAATTTCTGAATATTGGTACTGATATTATGATTAGCCCCATTGGAAAGCGGGAGATTAGCGGTACGTAGTGACAGATCCCCCATGATTTCCAGTTTTGTATTGGGGGCTGCTGTACCAATCCCGATATTCTGAGCCAGGGAATATATACAGGAGAGCAAAAACAGAGAGAAGGAAACGTAAATTTTTTTACTCATATAACAGAAATTAGCGTAAATATAAAAAACAAATCTATCTGTACCGGGTTTTAGGAACATAAAAACAGAGGATTTTGGCATAGTTCCAGCTACAAATATCTAAAATATATTATTGAAATGCAAATTACCGCAGAAAACATATTGAGCGCACTCAGGAATGTAGATGATCCTGATTTAAAAAAGGATATTGTAACCTTGGGAATGGTGAAAGACGTCGTCGTCAGCGGGAGTGAGGTTTCCTTTACGGTAGTACTTACGACTCCGGCATGCCCGATGAAGGAGCTAATCAAAAAGGCGTGTATCAATGCGGTAAAGATGTTTGTGGATGATAGCCTGGAAGTAACGGTAAATATGACAGCCAATGTCACTACAACAGAAAATAAAACCCTTCCGGGTGTACGGAATATTATTGCAATTTCTTCTGGAAAGGGCGGTGTGGGAAAATCCACAATAGCGGCAAATCTTGCGGTTTCCTTAGCCAATACCGGTGCAAGAGTAGGATTGCTGGATGCAGATATTTATGGTCCCAGTATTCCGATTCTTTTTGGTTTTGAGGGAGAAAAGCCTTACCTCAATGCCGAAAATAAATTGATTCCATTTGAGAGACATAATGTAAAGCTAATGTCAATCGGTACACTCGTCTCTCCTCAGCAGGCGATTGTATGGAGAGGGCCGATGGCTTCCAAGGCGCTGCGCCAGATGATATTTGATACGGCATGGGGAGAGCTTGATTATTTACTGATAGATATGCCTCCCGGAACAGGAGATGTACACCTTACTTTGGTGCAGGCTTTGCCGGTAACCGGAGCAGTAGTAATCACTACACCTCAGAAATTAGCGGTTGCGGATGCCAGAAAGGGAGCCGAGATGTTTCGCTGGGATCAGATCAATGTTCCGATTTTGGGGGTAATTGAAAATATGGCTTATTTTATTCCCGATGATGCCCCGGATAAGAAATATTATATTTTTGGGGAAAACGGGGGGAAATCCCTTGCCGGTGACCTCGAAACACAATTGCTCGGACAAATTCCGATTCGTCAGGGAATTGCGGAGAACAGTGATTTTGGTACGCCGGTTGCTGTATATGAAAACGGAGTACTGGGAGAATCCTATAAAGAGATAGCCCAGAAACTCGCTCAGAATGTGGCTATCCGGAATGCGAATTTTGCTCCAACTCACAGGGTCGAGATACAAAAATCATAATTACTGAATTATTTTTACCATTGTTTAATTTTACCAAAAACATGTATAAGTATTTTTTTACACTGATTTTACTTGCCTGCGGTCAAAGTGCCTTTTCACAAACAGAAGCAACGGCTGAGGAAGCGTTAAGTCCGAATCAGCAGGCTGCCAGACAGACACTCACAGAGGGTGTGAAAACAAAACAAAATGAGGGATGGATAGTTGAAAAGGTGGAAACTACCCTCTATGCACCGGAAGCGACCAATGAACTTCAGGAGTCTATCAATAAAGAAGAAACCACAATTCTCCCAAAGGAGGAATTTGAAAAACGGTTTCATGAAAGTGGCGGGAATAGTACTTCAAGCCCAAAATGATATTTCTCAGGAGTTTGTATTAAGAAAAATATCAATAAAATAAACCAAAACAGTATCACAATCGTTAAGTATTTTATAAAAAAATTCAATAACTTCTGTGCTCGCTCAAAGTATTGAAATCAAAGCAAAGAATTTTAAATAATCATGATTGAATCAAAAGTAAAAACAGTTCCTTATGTACCATTCAAAGTAAAAGATTTGTCTTTAGCTGAATGGGGTAGAAAAGAAATCATGCTTGCTGAAGCTGAAATGCCGGGATTAATGGCAATTAGAGAAGAGTATGGTAATCTGAAGCCGCTGAAAGGCGCAAGAGTTGCCGGATGTCTTCATATGACAATTCAGACTGCCGTTTTAATTGAAACCCTGGTTGAATTAGGTGCGGAAGTAACCTGGTCTTCCTGCAACATTTTTTCCACTCAGGATCATGCTGCTGCTGCCATTGCTGCTGCCGGTATCCCGGTTTTTGCCTGGAAAGGGATGAATGAAGAAGAGTTTGAATGGTGTATTGAGCAAACCTTGTTTTTTGGTGAAGACCGCAAGCCGCTGAATATGATTCTGGATGACGGAGGTGACCTTACGAATATGGTACTGGATAAGTATCCGGAACTGGTAAGCGGAATCCGTGGTATTTCTGAAGAAACTACTACCGGAGTTCACCGTTTATATGACAGAATGAAAGCCGGTACTTTGCCTTTGCCCGCAATCAATATCAATGACTCCGTAACCAAGTCAAAATTTGACAACAAATATGGCTGTAAAGAGTCACTCGTAGATGCTATCCGCCGTGCTACGGATATCATGATGGCCGGTAAGGTTGCAGTGGTAGCCGGATACGGTGATGTGGGAAAAGGTTCTGCGGCTTCCCTCAGAGGTGCAGGTGCGAGAGTTATCGTTACCGAAATTGACCCGATTTGTGCGTTGCAGGCTGCAATGGATGGCTATCAGGTATTGAAAATGGATAATGCAATTCCTTATGCAGATATCGTGGTAACTGCTACCGGTAACTGTAATGTAGTAACTGACCGTCATTTTAAATCGCTAAAGGATAAAGCCATTGTATGTAATATCGGTCACTTTGATACCGAAATTGATATGGCCTGGTTAAATACCAATTATGGTCATACCAAAATCGAAATCAAACCTCAGGTAGATTTATACAACCTCGAAGGAAAAGAAATCATTGTGCTTGCTGAAGGCCGCCTTGTAAACCTTGGTTGTGCTACCGGTCATCCTTCTTTCGTAATGTCAAATTCTTTTACGAATCAGGTGCTCGCTCAGCTGGAACTATGGAATCATTGTGACAACTACGAAAACAAAGTGTATGTATTACCGAAAGCACTGGACGAAAAAGTAGCCAGACTTCACCTGAAAAAAATCAGCGTGGAACTGGATGTACTTTCTGATTTTCAGGCTGAATATATCGGTGTATCTGTAGATGGCCCTTACAAACCGGAATATTACAGGTATTAATTCCTAAAGTGCTGATATATCCCAAAACGGAAAAAGTAATAAACGACTTTTTCCGTTTTTTTTTGTATATAAGATTCGTTTTATTATTTTTACCCGAATAATCAAAGCACGCAAAATGAGGGACTATTTTATTTTATCAGGAATCTTGATTTTCTTTATTTCCTGTACAAATCAGGAAGCCGGTGATACCTACCGGAAAAAAGCAGATAGTATCCGGAAATATGTTTTGCCTAAAACTGAGTTCTCTGTATCGTCTTTTGAGACTGATACGTTGGGTAGCTGGAAATTTGTAAGCGAAATTCTCTCTCAGTATAAAAGAGGCGAAAAATCTGTGATGATTAAAACCGTATGTTTTCAGCACGGAAAAAAAATCAACGAAGTATATAACGAACTGAAGGAAGACTTGAAATTTCAGGCGCAGATCATTGTACAGGAATCAGAAGACAAAGCCGTTTTATACTACTTGCTTAAAAACGACAGGGAAGAAAACCAGATGTACAGCATTTGGGTAAGCGGAGGCGAAGTGGACATTGAAAAATTGAGTCCGGATAAATACGAAAGATATGAAATGATAATGGCGAAAATAGTAGAAAAAGCAATTTCACACAATACAAAATAAACAGAATATGAACAAAAGAAAAAGCATAAGGAAATGGATGGTTGTATTTTGGTTGTTTTTATTTTCATCGGGCTTCTCACAGGATAAGGGAGTAATCAGTCCGGAAGCGAGGCATTTTCAACTTTATCACAAACACGAGCGGATTGATTTTATTAAACTGGATACCTCGCTTACAGAAAAAAAACCCGTTTTTCTTTTTTGTCAGGGCTCATTGCCGGTTCCTTTGTTTGTGTCCTTCAAAGAAGGCGTTTACATGCTTGGAGGAGGAATATCGAATTTTAATTACCGGGAAATTACGCAAAAATACCATTTAATCGTGATTTCTATGCCCGAGACACCCGTAATTGTATCTGAAAAACAAGTCAGTCAAAGTTTTTGCTATATCCCGGATACCCTGAATCCCCGGCAGTTTTCACCGGAATATGAAAAAAAAGACTTTCTGGAGCATTATGTAAAAAGAGCCGGAATCGTGCTGGATTTTTTGAAAAAACAACCCTGGGTGGACAATAACAAATTAGTAGTGGCAGGCCACTCTCAAGGTTCAAAAGTCGCTACCAAAATAGCCTTAAAGAATAAACGGATAACCCATATCGGATTATTTGCTGCCAATCCGTTTGGAAGGGTGGATCAGTTTGTAAGAGAAAGCCGGCTATCGGCTCAGAGCGGAAAAGTATCCTGGGAGGAAGCAGATAAACAAATGGAGGAAAATTATGAGACCTACCGACAGGCATTTATACCGGATTCAGTGAAAAAATATGCTTCGCTTAATTCCCTGAAAACCTTTTCAGAGCCTTTTCTGGAGGATTGGCTGGAGTTAAAAATTCCGGTTTTTCTGGCCTACGGGACCGAAGACCGTACTTCGGAATTATGTGATATTGTGCCTTTGTTTTTTATCCGGGAAGGCAAAAAAAACCTGACGATGAAGCGGTATCTGCATCTTGAACATAATTTTTTTGAAGTGGAAAAAGAGGGGAAAACGAATTATGACAAACCTCACTGGCCGGAAGTAATGCATGAATTTATGGAATGGGTGGAGAAAAATGGGGTTCATTGAGGTTAAAAAATAAATTTACTTTGGATGAATATATAAATTAACATATAATCGGGATAACCAAGTGCCTAAATCGCACTATGTCTGTCGATGCCCTTCGCTTGTCCAAAAACCCAAAATTGTGCCCATTTTTTAGAGTTTTTCAATCTCTACGGCAGATAACCCCGTAGCCCGATGAATATCAATAGACGAAAGTCCCATTTGTTTCAGTTTTTTTGCAATCTCAAAACTTACTTTTTTTTCTGCAATTGCTTCTGTTTGCTTCATCCACTCCTCAGCATCCGCCATTTTTGTATGCTGCTCGCTTGCAAGGTCTCTCAGTTTTTTTAAGTATCTTTGATAGGCTTCCCTTTCCGTACTTGTCATTTTCATCTCATCTAATTTCTCCTTTGCTTCGGGTAAACCTTTTGCCGAAAACCCTTCCTGAACTTCTCCATTTTTTAAGAAATATATCCACTCATCCAATCTGTCTAATACCCGATTTTTAAATTTACTTACCTTTATCAGCCAATATTCCGGAAAAATGTCATGTACTTTTTCTTTTCCATACAATTCTTTTTGCCTGATAGCCAAGTTCAAAGTATCATTTTTATGAATCCCTTTAAAGGAAGTAGTGCCATGATATACATAATCTTTCCCCTGACCTAAATCAAAGTAGGCAATCGTAATTGAGATTACTTTTTTTACGGATGCATACGGCTCTCCCTCCTTTATATATTCTGTAACCGCTTTGGATGCTCCAAATAAAATGCGATGAAAATAATCATATTCCTGACTATTTTGTACTTCAATGATTATCAACTCTCCTTTCGCATTTTCCACCAACATATCCACCCGATTGTGTTTATCCTCTTCATTCTCTTTATTGACCTCGCTCTCCAATATTTTATGAATCTTGATGTCCTCCCCCAATAATTCAGTCAGAAAGCCTTCCAGAATATCAAAATTAGCCTTATGACGAAGCAGCTTCTTCATCGCCCAATCAAATCGTATGAGCTTTTTCGTCTTTTTCATTATGCAAATACACGAATTTCTTTCCTGCAAAGTTAAAAAAAGTACGAACATAAAAATAGATAGAGAACAGAATTTAATGTAATTAACCCTGTTTTTTACCTTTCTCACTCAGAAAAAAAAACAAATTCCAAGCGGTTAAGTTAAATCAGATACAGTATAAACTTTTTATCACGTTTTACAATGGACATTATGTACTTCTTACCGGTATTGATATTGATATTTCTCTTTGTACTTTCCGGATTCTGTATTGCACAGGAATATGAAAGGGCGGTTATTTTTCGTTTAGGTCGCTTTAGTGGAATAAAAGGCCCGGGTTTATTCTGGATTATCCCTCTGATAGACCGGAGAAAGACGATTGATATGCGTACCCGAACGGTGGACCTGGAGCAACAGGAAACGATTACCAAAGACAGCGTTACGATAAAGGTAAATGCAGTATTGTGGTTCAGGGTTGTGGATCCCGAAAAATCTATTATAAAGGTTGCAGATTATAATAAAGCAGTGTATCAGTTTTCTGTAACGGCTTTACGGAACATTATCGGTCAGCATCAATTGGATGAGGTGCTCAAGGAAAGAGAGAAAATCAATGCCACGCTTCAGCGAATTGTAGATGCCTCAACGGAACCCTGGGGCATAAAGATAGAAATGGTAGAGATGAAAGATGTAGAAATTCCCGAAGGTATGCAAAGGGCAATGGCAAGAGAAGCGGAGGCAATCCGGGAAAAAAGAGCAAGAATTATCAAGGCAGAAGCAGAACTTGAGGCTTCAATTAAACTTACTCAGGGAGCCAAACAAATGGAGCAAAGCCCTTACTCTCTGGAGCTCAGAAGAATGCAAATGCTATCTGAAATAGGGATAGATAATAATACAACCACCATAATTTTACTTCCGGCAGAGTTTCAGAATGCAGCAAAAAGTTTCACAGAATTTGTAAGTAACAGAAAAGAAACATAAAAGACTGAGTATTGATTTTCTTCTTCAATAAATCAGAAAAAAGTATTCCATCCAATTTCAAAAATAATGACCGGATTCCCTTATACGGGTTTTCGGAAAGTATTTCTTTTCAGATAAGGCGGTTAAAATTCCTTTCATGCTAAAACCAAATCATAAAAAATGCAGGGTATCCCGGAAATTTCTTTTAAATTTGTACCGTTTTTGGGAGAGTTAATCATGAAAAAATAAACGGTATAAAAAATGAAATTGAAACAACCTTCCTCGCTGTCAGTACTGGCCGGAATCGCCGGATGTGCTTTCGCAGGCAATCCCGATCAGATTGTGCTGGGATTCAATGAAATCCATATGGTTGAAAGTGGAGATGTTACTTTTGTAGATGTAGAGAAATATTATGATAAGGCTTTGAACAGTAAAGCCACGATTATTATCATCAACAAAGAAATAACGCCCCCGCCAGGAAAGGGCTTGTTGTTTCATCCTGAGCCTTTTACGCTTTATAATCAACTCACAGAGCATTTTCAGCCCCGTTACTCCACAGATACCGAAGGCAGTCCGGTAACGGGAGTGAATGTCAGAACCGGCAGAAATGTGGTATTTGGTACAGGAGTGGAAATCGGGGAGAATACAGAAATCGGCCATAATACTGTGATTGGTTCTGAAGTAAAAATCGGAAAAAACTGCGTGATTTATCCGAATGTAACGATTCTCGACAATTCCATTATCGGGGATAATGTATGTATCAATTCCGGAGCGGTCATTGGCGGAGAAGGCTTTTATTTCAAATCCCGTAAAGACTCCAGGGAAAAACTGCTGACCAAAGGCAGAGTCGTGATTCATGACAATGTGGATATTGGCGCAAACTGTACAATAGACAGGGGGGTCAGCGGAGATACGGTAATAGGGGAGTGGACCAAACTGGACAGTCTGATTCAGGTAGGGCATGATACGGTTATCGGTAAAAGATGTGTGATAGCTGCTCAGGTTGGAATTGCGGGTGTCGTTACCATAGAAGATGATGTGATATTATGGGGACAGGTTGGGATAAACAAAGACCTTACAATCGGGAAAGGAGCGATTTTGCTGGGGAAAGCGGGGGTAATGTCTTCACTCGAAGGCGGGAAAAAATATCTGGGTATGATTGCACACGATTACAGAAGTACCCTGAAAGAAGAAGCGGCTCTGCGCAGGCTTCCGGAATGGATGGCTGATATAGAAAAGAAAATCAACCGCAAATCCTGATTTCCATTAAAAAACTACTCATTCGGGTAATACAATGATTCTCTTTGTAATATGCCTTTGAGAAGTGACTACCAATTCAAATAATTTGTAATTTTACATTTTTACATAAATATCAAGCATCGGATACAATGAATCTAAAAAAAACGTTTTTTTTGTCTTTCTTATCCCTGATTCTGCTGCCATATTATGCACAGGATATACAGTTTGAAGAATTCGATCTGGATAACGGATTGCATGTCATTCTGCATCAGGATAACGCGCTGCCCATCGCGGCAGTTTCTGTTTTGTATCATGTAGGGTCTAAAAATGAAGACCCCCAGCGTACAGGATTTGCTCACTTCTTTGAGCACCTGATGTTTGAAGGCTCTCCCAATATCGAAAGAGGGGCTTATATGAAAACGATTCAGGGTGCAGGAGGAGAACTCAATGCTTACACAAGCTTTGACAGAACGTACTATTACGAAATCGTCCCTTCCAATGAACTGGAACTCGCGCTTTGGATGGAGTCTGAAAGAATGCTTCAGCTGAAAGTGGATAGTATCGGCGTAGAAACCCAGCGTCAGGTAGTAAAGGAAGAGCGTCGTCTGAGATATGATAACCGCCCTTATGGGAGAGTTTCTGAAGAGGTTTATAAGCTGGCCTATAAAGAACATCCGTACCGCTGGACGCCAATCGGCTCCCTGGAATATATCAACAAAGCCGCTTTAGGGGAGTTTATGGATTTTTACAAGACATTTTATGTGCCCAATAATGCGACCTTAACGATAGCGGGAGATTTTGATGTGGTAAAAGCAAAAGACTGGATTAAAAAATATTTTGGAAGTATCCCCAAAGGTACTAAAGCGATTCCCCGTCCTTCTGTCAAAGAGCCGGCAATGACTGCCGAAATCAGAGATACAATGTACGATAAAATTCAGTTGCCAATGATTGTACATGCTTACCGTACTCCCGAAATGACTCACCCCGACTTTTATGCTGTGGATTTACTGACGATGGTTTTATCAGATGGAGAAAGTTCCCGTCTGTATAAAAAAATGGTGGACGAAACCCAGAAAGCAACCAATGTGTTTGCCTATTCTCAGGAAATGGAAAATCCCGGACTTACTTTTATTCAGTCTGTCGCTCAGACCGGCGTTACACTCACTTCTTTGGATAGCCTGATTAATAGTGAAATCGACAAGGTTCAGAATGAGTTAATCTCTCAGGATGAATACATCGCTATTATGAATAAAACAGAAAATCAGATGGTATCTGTCAAAGGTTCACTTGCTTCTGTAGCCGGTACACTTGCCGGAGATTATGTGTTTCATAATAAAAATACCGGCCTTGTAAACAGTAGAATGGACGCTTACAGAAAGGTTACCCGTGAAGACATTCAGCGCGTAGCCAAAACTTACCTTAGAAAAGAAAATCGTGTAAATCTCTATGTTTTACCTAAAACCAATTAATTTAAAAATCATGAATAAAAAACTGTTAGCTTATATATTTTGCAGCGGAATGATTTTGTTTTCGTTTGCTCAGCCCAGAATTTCACAAAGACCGCCTTCCGCTCCGGCTCCTGAAATTAAACTGGGAAAATCTGAAAAGTTTACGCTGGAGAATGGACTGAGGGTATTCGTTGTGGAAAACCATAAAGTACCAAAGGTAACGATTCGTCTCGTGCTGGACTATGACCCCGTTAGGGAAGGAAACATGGCCGGAAAGGCAGAAATTACGGGAGATTTACTTAAAACCGGTACGGCTACCCTTACCAAATCTCAGATTGATAAGGAAATTGATATTATGGGAGCAGATTTGATTACTTATTCCACAGGGGTTTATGCTTCCGGATTAAAAAGAAACACCGACAAACTCGCTATGCTCATGGCGGATATCCTGATGAATGCAAAGTTTACGCAGGAAGAGTTTGATAAAATCAAAAAGCAATATATTTCCAACCTCGCTTCTCAGAAAGAAAACCCCAATGCCATCAGTGGTAGGGTTACGGATGCGGTAATGTACGGAGAGAATCATCCCTACGGAGAAAATATGACGGAAGAGTCCATCAATAATATTACCCTTGCGGATTGTGAGCAGTTTTACAAAACGTATTTCCGTCCCAATATTGGTTATCTTGCAATTGTGGGGGATATTACTCCTGCTGAGGCCAAAATGTTAATCAATAAAGTGCTGGGGGGATGGCAAAAAGGAGAAGTTCCTACCGCAGGGTACGCCGAAGTAATGCCTCCTTCTGAGAGACAAGTGATTATGGTGGACAGACCTTCTTCTGTACAGTCGGTGATTAATATTACCAATCCTATCACCCTGAAACCCGGAAGTCAGTGGGATATTCCTTCCAAAGTAATGAATACGATTCTGGGCGGAGGGGCTTCCGGAAGATTATTTCAGAATCTGAGAGAAAAACATGGTTATACCTACGGCGCTTATTCTGCGGTGAACGCTGATGAGATTGTGGGGAGTTTCTCTGCCTCTGCAAGTGTAAGAAATGCCGTTACAGACAGTGCCGTGATGGAGTTTATGAGTGAACTAAACCGAATTAAAAATACAGAAGTAGCTGAAGAAGATTTAAAAAGAACCCTGGCTTTTATGAGTGGTTCCTTCGCCAGAGGACTGGAAAATCCGCAGACGCTCGCCAATCAGGCAATCAATATTGCTCGCTATAATCTCCCTGAAGATTATTATACAAATTATCTGAAAAACCTGAATGCCATAACGGCGAAAGACGTTCAGTCCGCAGCGTCTCAGTTTGTAAAACCGGAAAACTGCTATATTGTCGTAGTAGGAAACGGGCAGGAAGTAAAGGAAAAATTAGGTCAGTTTGCCAAAATAGTGAGAAATTTTGATATTATGGGAAAAGAAGTGGTAATGGAAGAAGCAGTAGTAGCTCCACCGCCCCCGCCCCCTCCTGTAATGGAAGAAGAAGTAACGATTTCTTCAGACGAAGTGATTTCCCGTTATACAAAAGCGATTGGCGGAGGCGAAAACCTCAATAAAATCAAGGATGTGCAGATTACGATGGTAATGGAAATGCAGGGACAGGCGATTACTTCTATCAATTCTTTCAAATACCCCAACCTTTCTAAAAAAGAAGTGAAAATGCAGGATATTACTTTGACTACCAAGGTTTTTGATGGTGCCAAAGGAAAAGAAAAAACGATGGAAGGAATCACAGAAATTACCGGCAAAGAGCTGGAGGATCTGAAAGTGCGTTCTACAATGTTCCTCGAAACCCGTTTCAATGAAATCAAGTTGCCTTTCTCCGTTACCAAAATCGAAGAAGTAGGCGAAAGAAAAGCCTATGTAGTGGTGGCAAATCTTCCCAGCGGAGAGCCCGTTACGTATTGGTACGATAAAGAAAACGGATTTAAACTCAAGGAACAAATGAGAGTACCTTCTCCTTTGGGGGGAATGGCTACCCTTACTACTTTCTTTGATGACTACAAAGAGGTGTCCGGCGTGAAATTCCCTCATAAAATAACGCAAAAAGTAGTGGACCCCGTAAAAGGCCCTCAAACCCTTGCTTTCACTGTAAAGGAAGTCAAAACCAATATCGGAATGAAAAAGAAGATGTTTACGGTTAAGTAATACAGATTCACCATAAAAAAACGGAGCTTTTTCTTGTGAGAAAGTTCCGTTTTTTTTGTTTCACGCAAAGCAGCGGAGGCCGCAAAAAGAGAAGATGTATTATCCAATAAGCTTAGCGCCTTTGCGACTCTGCGAGAAATCCACCAAACCAATCTTTGTACCTCAGCGAGAAACGAATTCCCCCAACAGACCCAATATTGAACCTGTATGCAGAAACTCACGATAATCCCTGCTGAATGATTCGGGTATTCACGAAATCACTATTAAGATAGAGGGAAATCCGGCTCCCTGTTCCAATCACCCATTGGCAGCCAGAAGCTTGTCCACAAGTGCGATATATTTTTGCATGCTGTCGTCAGCGGATAATCCTTTGAGGTTTTCCCATGCATTATATTTGGCAGCGGCTTTGAAATCAAACATACTGGGTTTATCGCCGTTTACATCGCCTTCTGTTGCTTGTTTGAATAAGGCATAAAGGCTGAGTAAATCGCTGTTTTCCGGGCGATAAGTGAGAGATTTTACTTTTTCTGCTGCAGCCTGAAATTGTTCTGTGAGTGTCATTGTATATTATTGGTTAACCAGAGTATTTGACTCCGGCGGTTTAACGCTTGGATTAATATTACAAAGTAAAGAAATGCACAGATATTATGCAAAATATTTTTTCCGGAGGTATCTCATAAAAGGGAAATGAAATTGTTTTTAAACGCACCGGATAATAAAATGATATTTTTGGGTCTGTGTGATATCAGTCACAGATAAAATCCCGGATTATCCGGATATTTGTACTTTGAAAAAGTGAGAAACCATAATTCGTTAATATAACTCCAACAAACAGATGAAACGCATTGTACTATTTTCAGCACTGATTTTTTCCTTTATTTCCAGTTTAATTGCTCAGACATCCCCTTTTCAGGTATATCTTGAACCGTTTCAGATATCGGGATTGGGCGGATTACAGTCATACACTTATGGTCAGTCCGGCGGAAAATGGCTGATACTCGGAGGCCGGCTCGATGGATTGCACAGAAGGCAACCTTTTGCTTCCTTTGGCATTGCAGGTCATAATAATCAGATTTGGGTAATTGACCCCGGGGCACAGATGAAATGGTCGGCTCCACTCACTTCTTTGCCGGTAGCCTTACAGGAGCAGCTCAGCTCCACCAATATGGAATTTCATCAGGAGGGCGATTATCTGTATATTGTGGGAGGATACGGATACAGCAATACGGCAGGAGACCACAAAACCTACGACAATTTTACCGCAGTAAATGTCCCCGCAGTGATTGCCGCTATTCAGAACGGAACTTCCTTTACCTCACACTTTCGTCAGTTATCAGACCCTGATTTTGCCGTTACCGGCGGGTATCTTGAACAAATCGGAAGCACATTTTATCTTGTGGGAGGGCAAAAATTTGACGGGAGATACAATCCGATGAACGGACCGAGTTTTACACAGGAATACACCAATCAAATCAGAAAGTTTACCGTAGAAGATGATGGAACCAATTTGGTCGTTACCTTTTTCCCGCCTGATACCGATACAGCCCATCTTCACAGAAGAGATTACAATGTCATTCCGCAGATTATGCCCGATGGTCAGGAGGGGCTGACGGCATTTTCCGGCGTTTTTCAGACGGTAGCAGATATTCCCTATCTGAACTGTGTGAATATCATTGATGGCTCCTATTCTGTAAATGATTCATTTTCTCAGTATTATAACCATTATCATTGTGCACATCTGCCGTTGTATTCGGCTTCTTCCAATGAAATGCACAACCTGTTTTTTGGAGGAATTGCACAGTATTATGATAGCCTTGGAGTGCTCGTTCAGGACAATGATGTGCCCTTTGTCAAAACCATAGCAAGAGTAACCCGGAACGCAAACGGACTCATGTCTGAACATAAACTTCCGGTAGAAATGCCCGCCCTTCTCGGCGCAAGCGCAGAACTGATTCCGCTGGAAGGAATAGACACCTACGATAATGGCGTAATCCGTCTGGACAATCTTCTTCAGGATACAACCCTTGTGGGCTATATTTACGGAGGCATTGAGAGCTCAGCGGGAAACATATTCTGGATTAATGATGGCACTCAAAGTCAGACGAGTACTACTTTGTATAAAGTGTATATCCTCAAAAGCAGCCCCAACAGCATAGACGACCTTAACGAGCAAAGTGTGGGAATGCTTCAGCTACAGGTATATCCCAATCCCAATCAGGGAGAATTATTTGTAAAGTTTAATCTGGATAAAGCAGAAACGGTAAACCTTACCCTCTCTGATACTGCCGGAAGAACTATCCTTCAGGAAACACTCACTGATACCGAAAGCGGGGAAAATATCTTTGGGATACAGCCCGGTACTAAAACCATTTCGGGCATATATTTCATTACAATTTCCACTCAAAAAGAGTCAGCCTCTCAAAAGATAGTGATTAAAGAATAGCAAAAAGTCATCTGTCTCAGTTCTGTACCTTTGCTTCCCGGTAATCCAGGACTCTGAGTGCCTTGCGTACAGAAGATAAATCGTCATAATCATTAAACTCAATCCCGGCAATTCTGGGCACAGTCAAATCCGAGGGTACATCCAGGATAGACATACGGATTTTGTTCTCAGCATACTGAATTCCCACCAGGGTATAATCTGCTTTAGGTGCTTTAAAGCGAATCTCGCCGGAGGAGGTTTCCGGATAAATAATGGACTTGTCCAGATGATTTACCAGTTGAAAGAGGGTGTGTTGCTTTGACGGATAATCCACATTAATAGTGATACTTTCTGAAAACGAGGCGGGTTTTCCGAGCATTAAATCCTGATTTAACTGCGTTACAGAAAAAAGATAGGCCGAAGCAGCACGCGGAGGAATGGGAGCTTTCCCTTTTTTGGTATTTCTTTCGTACTCCATTTGAGAATAAAGGGTTTCCTTGAGCAGAATAGCCTGATTTTTGGTTAACCGGAGGTCAGTACGAAGGATTTTTACAAGATTTTCTTCCTCCTGAACCTGTGAGGCAAACAAGCCGGAAGGAGCAGGTTCCGGAAATCTCAAAGGGCGTTTTCCCCGAATAATTCCTTTTCCATCCGAAATTTGTTTCCATGTCATCTGATAGTTCTCCTGCTTTCGGGTTCCTTCATAAAGCTGAATTTCCTCTCCGGCAAGAATTTGCGGGAAAAGCAGAGACAGAGACTCCCCTTGCTTGAGTGTCAGGAGATTTCCGTTGGATTTTGCTTCTATATGATAGATACCAAAGGGTGAAATACAGGATTCCGGCTTGCTTCCATAATAATAC
This sequence comes from Bacteroidia bacterium, assembly GCA_019695295.1. Classification (GTDB taxonomy): domain Bacteria; phylum Bacteroidota; class Bacteroidia; order J057; family J057; genus JAAFHL01. Next base: position 16,828 of record JAIBAH010000053.1, read on the forward strand.
GCAGCGATATCCGATTTTTTGAAATACTCTCTGAGGATAACCTCAATTTCTTTCCCTGCTTTTTCTGAATCCTTAGCCTGAAAACAATAGGCCGGAATATAAATCATCAGCCCTCGGATAGTTTCTATCAGGGTGTCACGTTCCGGAGCCACTACAAATGTCTGAGGCTCAATATCCCACAATGGATAAAGCGTTTTGATATCCTGAACCGGTTCAATGATTTCTGCTTCACTGATTTTTTTGGGGACAGAGAAGGCAAAATCCGGTTTAACCGCTGTTTTTACGCTATCTTTGGGGGGAGTTGGAGTCGGGGCAACTACAGGAGGCGCTGCTTCTGTAAAAACCCCATTGATGACCACCTGATATTTTCGGTCAGAAGCTCCCTCGGTATCATCGTCCGGCAGACTTTCCATCACTTCCATCATCGTTACAGAGGAAGAAGGAATATCCTCTGAAAGCAAAAAAGCAAATACTTTTTCTGCTCTTCTCTGTGCTGCTTTTACCTGTTCGGGGTTGTAAATCAGGTGAGTCTGAGGTAATATAAAAAAACGGTTGTCTGGTAAACCCTTAATGATATCCACAAATACCTTCAATAAAGCGGCCTCCTCCACCGGAATTTCCGTATTCCCGTATTCAAACTGAATCGTATGGGCCATCGTTTTGGTTTTTTGGGAATATACGCCGGAAGAGACAAAAAGAAAAAGGACTAAAAGTGAAAATAATGCGGTAATTCTCATGATATCAGAAGTTCGTAGATTGGTTTTCACTGAAAGAAATAGTTACTAATAAGAGAGAACGATAGATTTATTATTTTACAAATCAGCAAGTTAGTAAAAAAAAGACCTGTTTGCCGGTTGAAACGTTTATTCGTAAAAGCTACAAATATAATAATTTTTTAAATACAAAATATTATGGAATTTTATTTTTGCATTTATGGATAATGGAAAAGACTTTTGCTGCACTTCTCCCTCACGCAAAAAGAGACTGAAATGATTTTATTTCAGCCTCTTTTTGCCATGAATACTAAATACCCTTCCGCCGCCGTTTGTGTCCCACAAACGGCTTTTTTCACCTCACTCCCTTTGAATAACCACCTTCCCATAACTCCCCACCTTTTTATCATCAATCACTTCATAAAAATAAATCCCATCAGGAATACCCCTGAGATGAATTTGCGTTTTACCGGATTCGAGCACAGCACTTTGTAAAACCACCTGACCCAGCGCATTAAAGAGCAGAACCGTAGCGGAACCCTCCAAAATTACCTCAACGGTAAGTACATCTGAGGCAGGATTCGGATATACTTTTACACTTTCTATATACGGCTCCTGAATACTCACCGTGTTGATTGTGTCGCAAAGGCTGCCTTGAAGAGGTCCGAGTTCGTAGTTGGGATAGAAGGGAGATAAACTACCCGTTCTGCTACTAGTAACTGAAAAATCAATTTGGTTTGGCATAAATGCGCAGTTTATTCCAGGAAAATCAGGATTGTTTATTACGTGAAGTGTTGTACCATATTGCTCCCATATGTATATTTTACGATCCGGTCCAAGTTTTGCAAACCCCATTCCATTTTGCGGGGTACTCCCTACCTCTATATAAGAATTGGGGATATCCGCTACGGTCAAATCATATTGAAAAAGAGAACTATCCCCCGTCCAATATAAATATTTTGAATTAGCAGAAAATTCTATTGCTTGTAGCATTGGAGAATATCCAAATGGAGTCTGTTCAGGGCAACATATTACAGTATCTGCTCCGGGGTAATAAGTAGGATACTCTAAATGAATAGGATTTAATAATAAACCTGAACACCGGTCAAAGTCATAAATAGTTAAGCCGTTACGCGGAAATACTTTAGCAAATTTCTTTCCGTCTGGAGAAAATAACATATACCCCGCAGCTCCCCACCCTGGCATTCTTTTTATCAACCCCATAGTGGATTGACTATATGGACCGTGAATCCCCTGACTATCAATCCTGAAACAAAAAACAGAATCATCCCTAAACCGGTCAATGAAAAGCCACCAATCTTGTCCGTTGCCATGCCTTACTGCTGCAAAGGGCGCATTACCCAAAGTATCCACAGCTGACGTAATCAAATACTGATTCTTGAGAACTACCGCACCGGAATCGTTATTTAAAGACATATCCACTATGGCATACTTTACATATTTTTGACCATTACCCCAACCATAGAAGGTTGGAGTTGTGGGCATAAAAAAAATAGATTCATAAAGGGAGTTATAGAAAAGGTAGTATTTGTTGCTATCATCAGGGTACGGTAAAATTAGGTTAAAATATCCCCCATATAAACTATCATATAAATTATAATAGGGCTGATTAATCCCTATTCCATTTAGCAATGGCTTATCCCATTTATTGTAAACAGCAGACCCATTACTATAAATTATATGTTCTCCGTTTTCATCTTGAATGCTGCTTGGCTTAGTAAAATAACACGGAAATTCTTTATGAATCAATAGTGGGCTCCCGCTGTTAAACACTAATTCATGTCTGTCTAAACTACTGATAGCACCAAATAACCAATTTGTTACATTTTGGGAATAGATACCCCCTAAAATGCTCATAAGGATGAGAAAGAACAATAGTTTTTTCATCATTAAAACTTTTTCGGGATTCAATTATTTTTGTATTAGCAACTTACCTCCTTGTAAATAGGCACTATTCTTTAAAATCTGGTAAAAGTAAATACCTGTACCCAAGTTTCCTAAATAGACGCTCTCATTCATTGTAAATTCAGCATTATACACTTCCTGTCCGAAATTATTATACAATAATAGCTTAGCCTCTCCTTGATATCCGCTTTCTATCGTAATTGTATTTTTAGCCGGATTTGGGTATAGCTTTATTTGCCCAGAAGGGATATTCTGAATAGCCTGCCCCTGACGGTAATTCACACCTACACTCAAACAACTCCCTGTATCGTCATACATACTTTTCCCGCCTGCATCTGCGTATAAACTCCTCGCCCAGAATACCGCTTTGCCACCGGTGTGAGGGCATTGTTGAGCGATGTCGTACAAGGTATTCATTTGGGTTTCGCTAAAACTATAAATTCCTTTACCGTAAGTTTCGAGGTATATTTGGTGAAGGGTTTGGTGATTGATTTCGTATAGCTCGGTGTAATTAGCCACATTATTTATAATAGCCAAACTGTCGGCATAAGCAATATTTCCGGAATAAGCACCGGAAACCGTTTGATGATAAACCTGTTGCAAACTATCTGCTTCCTCTATCAGGTTGCTCCTTTCCTGAATCAGCATAAGGCTATCGGCTTGAGGAATAGTGAGAAGAGAATCGGTCTCCCTCAGATCAGTTAGAGATTCAGATAAATCTACCCTCAGAGATTGTAAGAGTGAAAGTATGGCAGGGTTTAATGCATGCATTTGCCTTTCAGAGTGGTACAAGACATTAAATCCAGCGATGGAACTATCCTGAGTCTGAGCATAAAAAGCGGCGAGCGTACTATCACTTAACCATTCGGGGTGGTTTTCTAATCGGGCATACAACTCTCTTCTTGCTTCCCATAAAATCGGAACCTCAAATTCGCCAGAGATATAACTGCCTCTTGCAATTGTACTATCCAACGAACTGCGGAATTCTCCTAAAATGGTCGGATTACCTTCTTCGCCACAGATTCCGACATTGGGCAAACTATCCCATGAAGGGGGGTACTCCAAACTATCCCATAAAGGATTAGCGTTAATCGGGCATTCTTGGTCTGAGTATAGATAGACACAAGCACTATTCATTATTCCAATTGGAAAGGGCGAAAAGGATGGTAAATATATATCAGTAGAGCCGCAAGGTGGAAGAATTTCATTTACCCAAAATAATGTACCTATAGGGTTTTGACAATTGAACCCAAAGTTCCCGAATGTATTAGGCTGCCATTCATTTCTTCTGTATTGATTCGGAATAGGAGAAATAGCACCAGGGTCATTGCTTTGGACTCCTAATGCTCCTGTCATCGTAATATGCAGCCCTTCAAAGCATGTATTCATTTTATTACGGTAAAACATTTCATTTGAGATGCAATTCCCCTGAAAAAAGAACCCGAATTGAAACCCAAAAGCAAAGTTACAACCATAAAGATTATTGGGAGAATCTTCCATTCTGTAACCGAAGTGTTCAAAGCCAGCATTCTGTACAGTATTGGTTTGTGCAATGGATTGCCCCGTAGCAAAATTGCATTTAATTAACGATGAAGAGGAGGACGTAACCCAGTAGCAAAACGTCCCACCCGGAGTAAATCCATTTACTGAGCCGTCAATGAATACAGAGTTTCCCAAAACCCTCGTCCCCAAAGAATTATTCACCCAAATGCCGATAGCAGGCCTAAACAATGCCACATTATTCGCATATATCCATACATTATTAACCGCTTGTTGATTTTCCTGAACCTGAATGCCTACGCCGGAGCTTACATCGTTTCCGATAGCACTTAAAATGATGTGAGTATTTCGGACAATCATAGAGGAGGATAACTCGCTCTGACTAAAGACAATCCCATCTCGTTTCGTAGTAATCCGATTGTGGTCTATCAGCGTAGGTTTAAATTTATAAGGAGTGCTGCGAACCCCCTCCCACAAAACCTCCATTTTCAAATCTATTAATTTGTTGGTAGTATTCACGGAAATAATCCCCCGATAGCAGTTTTCAAAATCTATATTCGGATTAGGGGGACCTGCTATATTATTTCCAATTGCGGTTAAGTCTCCGTCAAAACTCACGACTCCCGTTCCATCCTCTGGCGTTACAGGATTGGCACCTGAACCAGTTCCCGGAAGTTGTTGTATCGCAATGTCCTCAAAATGAACTTTGTTTAAAAAAGCAGAAGACGAACGCAGCCTGATTCCAATATTTAGGTTTTTGAACTCGCAAACCGCAGGAGACGAAATATTGAGGTATAAACGTGAAGCGTCTATACCCGCAAACCCCCTGCTTGAAACCTGATAAGGCATTCCGTCATATTCACTCAGAAGATTGCCGGGCGAACAATCAAATGCGATATTCCCGCCAAACAAAACCGAAATATTGCTAATTGTTCCACTGCCTCCATAAGCAGGAATATATAAACCTACAAAATTATTGAAAAACAAAACGTCTTTTAGATTAATCAACGTAGAAAGTTCCGGCTCTATTGCATGAAAAGCATCCCTTAATTCGGTATTATTTCGGGTATTCAGCACACTGCCTTCTTTGACCAAAATGCCTTTCCACATCTTATAACACCCCCATATTTGAGTGTTTTCCAAGTCTAAGGTATAGGCATTTACACCATCTCCCACTTGAATTTCTTTACCCGGTGCTACGATAAGTTGACAATTGATAAAAGTAAAATTATTATCCACCGTTAAATCCCCTTCCAAAAAATGAAAACCGGACAAAGTGCCAATTCCTAAGGTAGTAGTTGAAGTTGTCGGAATTTTGGATTGAATTGCATCCGGTAATTGATAGGATACTTCGTTTTCATTCACGGAATAAACTTGACCATTAAAGTTAACTGTAGCCTCCGCTTCGTTGATAAATTGCTCAAAGCAATTCCCTTGATTTTGGCCGATTACTTTTGCCACTAAGTCCAAAACAATACTTTGATTTACGCCCAATGTGGCTATTGGAAAAGTGTATTCGTTCGGAGCAGTATTGACCCACCCTGCTGTTGAACCTGCGGCGGTAAACTGCAATCCCGCAGGCAAAATGTCCTTTACGTCAATGTTGCTTAACGTAGCCGCAGCATCATTCGTAACAGTAATTTGATAACTTACCATGTCATTGATTTGAAAATAGTTGGTTCCACTTATGTTTTGCTTTTCGATGCAAATCACGCCGAAACTACAAGTGTTTACCGCATAAGTGGGAAGAAGTAAATTTATCCACACTATCAGGAATACTAGTGCTTGGTGCTTGGTGCTTGGTGCTTGGTGCTTGGTGCTTGGTGCTTGGTGCTTGTTTGTTCATAATGCTATAATATTAAAATGTGAAATACAAAGCTAAGAAGATAAACTTTGTTATCCAAATTTTTGGTGAAAAATTTTCGGTTGAGGAGTAAAAAGTATGATAATATGAAACAGGCAAAAAGTAGCTACTTTTGTAATTATGTGCGAAATAAAAATAGCTTGCCCTCATTGCCATAGTGCAAAGGTAGTAAAAAACGGTAAAAAAAAACGGGTGTTCAAAATTATTTATGTAGAGATTGCAGGAAGCAGTTTATCTGGTTCTACAAAAATAAAGGAGCGTCTTCGGTTAATAAACACTTGATAGTAAGAATTTTTGCTGCGAAATAGTGGAATAAGAGATACAGAAAAAGTACTACAGGTTAGCCGAAAAACAGTACTGAAACCTTGGTAAAAGAGTCAGAAAAATGTAAAATAATCCCCCGTTCCCGCAAGTCTTCCGAAGGGTGACTTGCGGGTAATTATAAGATACAGTCTCTGACTGGAAATCCATCCTCGTACCTCTCAATCTGCCTGACTTAAATCCCTTAATGTAACGGAAGTTTGTCTCTTCCGGAAAGAAAGGAGTTAAAGCATTTCTGTCTGAGGGTACGGTATAGGGAAATCCTTTGTTTTTCATATACATAGTTTTTAAAAAACGATAAATCTCTGCAATAATACAATATTATTTTGAAAAAGTCAAGTGAGAACAAAAGAAAAACAGGGAGGATGTATTCATACAGGGATTTTGGAGAAGGGGGGATTTAACGGCTGCCTGGAAAGGCTAAACGTCCATCTGGAAGGGGAGAACGGCTCCCCCCATTCCGACAAGTCTTCCGCAGGGTGACTTGCCGGAAATTATAAAAGGCAGTCTCTGACTGCCCCCCCCAAACTTTTTCATTCCTTCATAATTTTATAGGTAAAACGTTTTTCGCCTGCTAAGATACGCAAATAATACACCCCTTGTGGCAAGTGGGAGAGATTCAGTTCTTTTTCTATCGCTGTATTTTGCCATATATCGTTTTTAAGTTCCTGTCCCAAGAGGTTGCAGAGCGATACAGATGCATTACCCTGTAGCGTTTCGGAATGTAGGTGTAGGGTTTCATTAGCCGGATTCGGATAGACCTTGACCGCTGACTGAGCGGAGATAGGGAGGGATATTCCTACGCTTTGCAAGGTATCGCAGGCACTCCCTAAAAGCGGGCCGAGGCGAAAATGAGGGAAGTTGGGCATGCAGCGACCGTTGTAGGTGGTGAGAGGGAAGCTGTGATGGGTAAAATTGCAGGCTGTGCCTGCTGAGTCTGGAGAGTGGATGACGTTGAGGTAGGGAGAACTACTCCCACCATACATATAAATTTTACCATCGGGAGCGGGTGTCATAAATCCAAAACCATAGCCATTTCCCACAGAATCAGCCCATTGTGTCCATGTTGCTACCGTTTGTTTGGTAGATTGCCAATCTGTGCTTTGCATATCATATTGATACAAAGCTACAGTGGAACTTATATATAAATATCGACTATTGGAAGAAAAGGAAATCCCCGCAAAACTTCCACTATTACTTAAAGTATCTGTCCTATAATTTGACAATAACCCTGTACACCTGTCAAAATCATACACACAATAACGCATGACGGGACCCATAGATTGGTCTTTTTGAGCAAAAACAAACCAGTTTCCATCGGGTGAAAAAATCGTTTGTCCATAGCTATATTGAGGAATTGGATTCCCAACCGTTTGTATGCCTATTTTTTGGATTCCCTGCGGAGAAATCAAAAACTGATGATAGCGGTTAGAAGCGTATTCTCTTATCAGCATCCACCAATCTCGCCCATTGGCATGACGGCAAGCATTTAACATTCCTATATTTAAGGTATCTGAAAACAAGGGTATATTTTTTTGAACAACTTTACCTAATCCTCCATTATAAGACATGTCTATTACGGAATAGTAAAAAGCTGACGTATGCTGAAAATAGGGGGCAGAAGCAGTAATATCTAAATTAGTATGAAAAATGTAATATGTATGGTTAGATTTGGGAAGTATTAAAGCTCCTTGTGAAAACCCGTATCCCGTTTGCATTCCTTGTTGAAATGCCCCTGCGCAACAATTTATACTATCTCCATTCTCCATCAACTGATTATTGTTATTGATTACCTTAAACCCATTGGTATAGAACAATAAGTTTCCGGCTGTATCGCTAATCGCAGCAGCCATATCTGACATATATAAAACAGAAGTGGTTACACTTTGACCTGGAGGATTAGAATTAAAATTCAATATCTCATTATAACCCAGCCCCCATACCCAAGTATAGTCGCGCTTGTAGTCGTTATTTTGTGCGGCAAGTTTGAAAGAAGATAGTATGTATATGTACAGTAAGATGTATTTCATAATGGTTTTAATTTTTATAAATGAGAATATTTCCTCAAATACCTATTTTAGAAGATAATAGGTATTTGAGGAAAATAAAAAAGTATATTAGCGAATGATGACTATTTTGTGAACATACGAGCTTTGCCCACTACGGTTAATGATAAGAAAATATACCCCGCTTGTTAAGGAAGCAGTATTAATTTCCCACACGTACTCATTTTCAGTAATAGCCTGTGATAAGAGAAACCTGCCATAAGAATCTTTGATTTCTATACTACCATACCCTTTACGTTTATCTATTTGTCGGATTTGTATAGCATTATCACTAGGATTGGGGTAAATCTCATACCTTTTTTCTACCTGCTTATCTTGTATTTGCTTGTATTGAATCCCCGCTTGTGCGCACAGCAGTTCGTCATTGTAATAGCTATTGTTGCTGATGATTGTATATAAAGCCCTTGCTTTGTAAACACTATTGCCTCCTGCAAGTGGACACTGATGGGAAATTGTTTCCAAATCGGCTATCTGTTCCGTAGTAAAATCTATATTACCTATTGCTACTGTAGATAAATAAATTTCGTTTATTATTTGCTCGTATTGCTCGTATATTTCGTTGCTGGGTAGCAATCCATTTTCAGTTTGCAAGTAGTTGAAAGTATTATTCCGCAAGGCTTCTATTCCTTGCAGAACAGCATTATATTGTATCTGTAAGCCATTAATTGTGAGACGTATATTATAAATAATAGGTAAATAACTTGTGGTATCAGAAGTAGTTTGCAGCAAAGAATCCAATACAATTAGAGAATCATTCGCTATTTGTAACTGGCTACTCAATAATTCTAACTGTGCCTCTGTAATGGGCTGTAAACGAAAAGCCTCATTCATTTGATAGCTTACTTCCTGATACTGTCCTTCGCTGCTGTCTTGATAAGTGTAAAAAAATGCAGCTAATAAGGAATCTTGTAACAAAGTAGTGTCATTTAATATACGGTTATACAAATCTCGCTTGGCGGCCCACCCACTTTCCCCCGGATAACTTTCGTATTCAATTTCTCCTTCTATTAACTGATAGTCATTATTGTTTCCTCCCCCTATTAATGAAGTAATAGCAGGTGCACAAACAATACCACTATCCGCACATTCAAAGGTCGCCCCTAGTGGAGTAGGGATAACAAACCATGCTTGTGTATTCATGTTCCCTGCTCCAATGGAATATATCGGATTTGTCCCAATAATTACAGTAGGCGGGCAAATAGGCGTAGAGGTAACCGTACTCATAAAATACTCATTTCCAGCAGGGCTTCCTCCATCATGCACCGCCCCCGCAGTCCCATACGTCCCCGTCCAAAGATTCCCTTGCAGCGATTGGGAGAGAAAGTTCACACTATTGGTATAGCGTAAACCAATATCATGGTCACCAATGGTATTGCCCCGAATCGTCAAGAGGGGATTGGTAGAGGTATAGTTAGCATAAAGGTGTCCCCAATGGGTATTCAAGGTATGGTTACATTGAATGGTGGAGCTATTGGAGGCGGCTACGGCAATTCCTGCACTGGATACCCCACAATTAGCAATGGCTTCCGCTCGGTTGCAGGAAAATTGCAAGCCCGGGCTAAAATTAAGGTAAAAACCTGTACTTGGCTGTGTGCAGCTAAGATTAGCGATATTATTGCTTAGATTTAAGTTACTGGTATTCGTAATCGAATACCCCAAAGTTGCATAATCCATATCCACTATATTCTCATAGATAAATAAGTTGGTGGAAGTATTTGCCCCGTCATCTATGCGAATTCCTGCATCTGCGGGAGCGGTAGCTGTTCCGGCTCGTATATAATTGTCCCGTATATGCATATTGGTAACGGGGGCATTGAAATAAAAATCTATCCCTACCCGGTTGCACTGAATACGGTTATCATGAATGCGATGAGAGGAGTTTTGGCTCCATAATACTTTTACCCCTTCCTCTACCTGCTCCATATCACAATTCACAATCGTGGTGTGCTGTCTGATGGCTTCTATCCCAATCCGGCAATCGTCAAACTCCAGCGTTGTATTGGGGTAGTCTCCATAGACGTGTAAGCTATTCAAAGTTCCCCAAGGACTGAACTGATAAATGCCAACCCCGTTAGTCGTTAAAGGATTTACATTATCTCGGATATGCGAAAAAACGCAGTTTTTTACCACTAAATTACCGGAATTGGCATGAATCCCAAATCGCATATCCCGAAATGTGTTTTTTTGAGAGATGATTAAAGAATACCTATCACTCACAATCCCTGCAAAAGAAATCGTATTCGGGGCATTCGGTGGAAAAAGGTTTGCATTTTCGCAATGAAAGGTATTATTGTCCAATGCAAGAATCACACAATTAAGGGAGGTGGAAGAAGAAGGGTCTTCAAACCTAAGCCCTACCTCATTCTTAAAAAACACATTATTCCTCAAGCTGATTTGCCCCCAATCCAGCACCCAAACCCCATTATCAGCATCCTCCACCCGACTACTCTCCATAGACAACAACCGATGTTTAAATACCCTAATCCCCTGCCACATCGCATCACACCCATGAAAAAGATTATTCGGCAGCACCGTGATATTTTCCTGTACGTCTATCCTCGACCCGGGCATCATAATCCACCGACAGCCTTGAGGAATCACAAAGCCCACATCAATATTCAATATCCCATTTACAATAATGCAACTCCCTGCCGGCAGCGCATTCACCAATGTAGTTTGGCTCAAATCCGTAACCGTATTGGGGAAAGAAGGGTCTCCCACTACAATCGGGTCGTTCTCACACTCACACCGAATAACCTCTATAAAAATAAACGCAGTATTTCCCTCCTCCCCATTACTACACTTAGGAACGTATGAAAATATTGCCCATCCGCTAAACACCCCGTTCGGAGTAAACGTTACCGATTGGGTATTTGGGTCAAAACTAAAACTGCCCGCATTGGTAGTATGAAACACCAACTGATTCACCGTAGCGTTTGCACCATTATTATCATTCAGTAACGGAGATACCGTTACCGATTCGGCATAATAGACCGAAGCAATATCACAATTTGCCACTACTCCGCAAGGTGGCTCACAGTTAGCACTATACCCATGACGAATCAGAGAATTGGGAGTATGCAATGTACCATACTCCGGCAACCCGTTTGTATGAGCCTGAAACCCATACCCCAACTGACACAAAATATCTTTCTCCGACTCATTGGGATGACGCTTTACATAATCACTCCCCACACCAGTGCAGCCACCCATTACGAAGGTATTCTGATTCCCCAACCCCGACACACAATTTCC
>JAIBAH010000187.1 GCA_019695295.1 Bacteroidia bacterium
TCTGAAAATATTACAAAGTAAGTGGCCGAAATGTTGGGCTTCTTTCTTTGGGGCATATTTTTGGGCTTTTTTCAGGAGGGATTTCAGAAAAAGAATATTTTTTTTGCTTTCTTATGATTTTTTTTTGTTTTTTGTAATCGATACTGTCCGGATTAAAATTTACCGGAAGATTATCATTATTGGACAGACTACAACGCTTATTTAAAAAACGTAAAAAATGGATTTTAAATCACTTTTCAGAACCAAACAGGTTTCCCAGATTCTAAAGGAAGTGAATGAAGTTCCTGAGATGTTTGAACACAGTACAGGGCTGGCAAAAGAACTGAATGTAAGAGACCTTACTTTTTTTGGGATTGCGGCATTGGTTGGAGCAGGTATTTTTTCTACTATTGGAAATGCGTGTTTTGACGGCGGACCGGCTGTGGTTTTTTTGTTTTTGGGAATTGCCATTGCCTGTGGGTTTTCGGCTTATTGCTACGCAGAATTTGCTTCGAGGGTTCCGGTTTCCGGGAGTGCCTATACTTATGCTTATGCTACCTTCGGAGAAGTAATCGCCTGGATTATCGGGTGGGATTTGATTATGGAATATGCAATCGGGAATATAACGGTGGCTATTTCATGGTCGGGGAATTTTACTACCTTTATGCGCGGGCTTGGGATAGATATACCGGCTTTTTTAAGTACAAGCTGGCTGGAAGCCAAAAATGCTCATACGGCTTTTATGGAGTTAACGGCAAAGGGTGAGGCCGTTTCTGAAAGAATTGCTTTTATGAATGGAATATGGGAGTCCGCACCCAAAATTGGTTCGCTGCCGTTTATTATTAATGTACCGGCTTTTGTGATTACAGTACTCATTACCTACTTAGTGTATATCGGGATAAAAGAATCCAGAACAGCAAGTAATTTTATGGTAATCTTCAAAGTAGCGGTAGTGCTGATTGTAGCAGTTATCGGTGCGTTTTATGTAAAAGGTTCCAATTGGGTTCCTTTTGCACCCAACGGAGCGGCAGGCGTACTGAAAGGTGTATCCGCAGTATTTTTTGCCTATATCGGATTTGACGCCATCTCGACTACTGCAGAAGAGTGCAAAAACCCTCAGCGGGACTTACCAAGAGGGATGATTTATTCATTACTGATAGCTACCTTCTTATATATTTCGGTTTCTCTTGTGCTTACCGGCATGGTGAAATACGATAAACTCAATAACGAAGCCTTTCTGGCAAATGCTTTTACTGAGATAGGACAAAACTGGATTGCGGGATTAATTGCTTTTTCTGCTTTGGTGGCTACTGCAAGCGTATTGCTGGTTTTTCAGATGGGACAACCCCGTATCTGGATGAGTATGAGCCGGGACGGATTGCTGCCTAAAAAATTCGCTGAACTTCACCCCAAATATAAAACACCTGCTTTTTCTACGATTCTGACAGGATTATTGGTGGGTGTTCCTTCTCTTTTTCTGGATTCTGCTTTTGTAACGGATTTGTGCAGTATCGGTACTTTGTTTGCATTTATTCTGGTGTGTGGCGGGATTTTAATTATTCAGCAAAGAAAAGATTTGCCCGAGCCTAAATTTAAGGTGCCTTATCTGAATTCAAAATGGATAATGCCGGTATTTTTTGCCGGAACAATTTTTATGATGATTTTCTCTGACCTGAATGTATGGGCAGGGAGCGTTTTTTCGCTGGAAGGTGGGTTTGAAACCTGGAAACATAATGTTCCTACCTGGGCATTTTTTGTATTGTTTTTATGGATTTCAGTACAATCTTTTCTGAAAAATTACTCTCTTATTCCGGTTTTAGGGTTATTATCCTGTTCTTATTTACTCTCTACTTTAGGGTTCACCAATTGGGTACGCTTTTTAGTGTGGCTTTTGGCAGGACTGCTGGTTTATTTCCTGTACGGATATAAAAACAGTAAAATGCATAAAGCATAAACTTAATTTCAGAAATGACTTTTTTCAGGCCTTTTGAATCCCTTTCAGGGTGAATCAAAAGGCCTGATTTATGAATAAACGATTAAGAGAGGTGCTCTATATAATGATTATTCTCCGGTTAAGGTATGGATTTTTTCAACGGAATCCCGGGTGAGTATATGAAACCGGAAGTTGTTGAAGAGTGCGGCAAAACCCAGTCCTGCAACAAATGCGTACCAGGTACCTTCTACCCCGAGCTTAAAGGTAAATCCCAGCAGGTAACTCAAGGGAATGGTAATAATCCAGTACGCGATAAAGGTTACGATAGTGGGGTATTTTACATCCTGAATTCCCCGGAGTATCCCCAGACCGATTACCTGCCCGCCATCGAAAAGCTGAAAGAAAGCCCCGATAATGAGGAGTTTAGCGGCTGTTTCCTGAACAAATACATCCTGAATCTGATAGAGGTTCAGGAGAAAATGCCGGAAAATAATCAAAATCAATGCGGAAAAGCCCATCCATATCAGTGCAATGCCAAGTCCGGTAAATCCTGCGTCTCTGATTCCTCTGAGGTCATTTCTTCCGAGTGCGTCTCCAACACGGATAGAGGACGCCGTGGAAATTCCCAGTGCAATCATATAGGTAATGGAAACAAGGGCAATCGCCACCTGATGCGCAGCCCTGGACTGAGATGCTTCATCTCCCATCCACCCCAGCATTATGGTAACCCCTACAAATGAGCCCACTTCAAAGAAATATTGCAGCCCTGAAGGGATTCCAATTCTGAGGATTTTGAAAAAAGTATCATGAATATAGGAGAAAAAGTGTTTCCCAATCCGGAATCCGGCATATTTTTTATGACTAAGCACCCAAATCAACATCATACCCAGCATAATAATCCGGGTGAGTGTAGTGGCAAGGGCAGAGCCTTTTACCTCCATCCGTGGAAATCCTAAATTCCCTTCTATGAATAAATAATTGAAAAAGATATTCAATACCAAACCCAAAAGTGTGATAACCATCGCCGGACGTGTATCGGAAAGTCCGTCTGTAAATCCTTTTATTCCCAGAAAAAGAAGCATTGGAACGGTAGAAAAACTAATAACCCTAAGGAATTCTATTGCCAGTTTCGTGTCTTTTTCAGGTTGGTCTAGCAGAAAGAGGTAAGGAGCACCCAAATAAAGCAGGAGGTTAATAAGGATACCGAAAATAATACCAATCCATAATCCCTGATGAAGGTATTCTACGATTTTTTGCTTATTGTCGGTGGCGTTGGCTTCTGCAATCAGAGGGGAAAGTGCTGCCATTATCCCAAAACCAATGACGATTATGAGGAATAAAATACTATTGGCGAGTCCGGTTGCAGAAACTGCTTCGTAACCGATTTTCCCCAGCATCATTACATCTATTGAGCCCATCAGAACCTGTCCAAGCTGACCGATAATCACGGGTAATGCAAGGATAACAGTTGCAGATATATTTTTTTTTAAATCGCGTATCATAGCCCTTCTTTTTATATAAAATATTATATACGAATCCTTGTCAGTATATTTTTTGAATGTTCTAAAAAAGTGAAAATCAAGTAATTATTTTATCTCTCCCCAAAAAATGAAACCTTACCGGAATCAGCTGCCGGTAAGGTTCCTGAAAGAGGTCAGAAATCAGGAGTCGAGACTCAGTCTTTCAGTTTATTAATCATATCCCGAATTTTGGCGGCAAGTTCATAATCTTCGTTTTTTAACGCATTTTCGAGTTTTTCGTTGAGTTCAGCCAGTTGTTCAAAAGGATTTTTCATGGGCGAAGCCGCACTTTTTCTTTCTGTTCTTCTGGAGGGTTTGGTACTATCTTCAAGGTCTTTTTCATCCTGAGAAGACGATGTTTCTTTTTCAATCCCGGCTTCACTCATGATTTTTTCAAAAGTATAAATCGGGGCGTTACTTCTGACAGCAAGGGCAATTCCATCGCTGGGTCTGCAATCAATTTCATGTTCTTCATCATGCGAAGAGAGCAGAAGTTTGGCAAAGAAAGTGCCTTCCTGAAGATGGGTAATAATTACAGACTTGAGCTGAATGTCAAAATGATCTAAAATATTGGAAATCAAATCATGCGTCATAGGCCGGGTGGTTTTGATTTTTTCCAGCTCCAGCGCAATTGCCTGTGCCTCCGGTGCACCGATTATGATAGGCAAATGCCGGTTTCCCCCTTCTTCTTCCAGGATAATGGCATAATGGGCTGCTCCCTGCTCAGAAGAGGCAATAGAATAGATATGAAGTCTGATTTTTTCCACTATAAGTTATTTCAAACGATGAATTAATACACGAAATTACAGAAATATTTCTGAAAACACAAATATTTTTGAGGTTTTTACAAAAAAGAAAAAACCTTAGCGCAAAGGTAAGGTTTTTTCCGGGAAAGGCTGCTAAATTCAGGTTACTCCTTTGATTTTTTTGATGGACTGAATGAGTTTTGGTACAACATCGAAAAGGTCTCCTACAATTCCATAATCAGCGATTTTGAAAAACGGAGCTTCGTTATCTTTGTTGATTACCACAATCGTTTTGGAGGAACTTACTCCGGCAAGATGCTGGATTGCGCCTGAAATTCCAATCGCAATATATAAATTGGGGGCTATCTGGATTCCGGTTTGCCCAACGTGCTCATGATGCGGTCTCCATCCCATATCTGCTGTTGGCTTGGAACAAGCAGTGGCAGCGCCAATGAGGGTAGCGAGTTCTTCTATCATTCCCCAGTTTTCAGGGCCTTTCATTCCTCTTCCTGCTGAAACAACTAAATCTGCTTCGGTCAGGGAAATTCCGTCGGCTGCTTTTACGATTTCTTTTGCGATTGTATCAAAAGAAGCGTCTGAAGGATTAAAGTCAACGTTTTCGACAGTGCAGGAAACCGGATTTTCGGTTACTTTGTAGCTATTGGTTTTTACAGAAATCACCACTTTGTCTTTGGAAGACTTCACTTCCTCTACTCCTTTTCCAGAAAAAGCAAGCCTGATATTGGCAAAAGCGTTGGCTGTGTCCGGCAACTGAATTACTCCGGAGAAAGCAGCAGCACCGGTTTTTACGGCTACTCTTGGTGCGACCGCTCTGCCGTTATAGGATTGGGCAAAAACGATGGCTTTCGCTCCTTTTTGTTCAGCAACAGCAGAAATTGCTGCGGCAAAAGCAGTATTTGTAAAATTATTGAGCTTTTCGCTCGCTACTTTATATACTTTTGATATTCCGTATTGTCCCAGCGTTTTCAGGGCTTCGTCAGAAACCTGGCCTACAGAGACAGCGGCACACTCAGTACCCAGAGCCTGAGCAAGGTCAAAAGCATAAGTTGCAGCTTCAAGTACTGCTTTTTTGAAATGCCCTTCAGAATATTCGGCAAATAATAGTACCATAATATATTTATAAAAATTGAAATGATATTAAAAATAAAAAAAGAGACTTTTAAGTATTGTATTAAACAAGACCTTTATTGTGCAAAGCTCCGGCAAGGCTTTCTACTTCGTCCGTGCTGAAATAATTACAGTTTCCTTTGGCAGGAGGATAGGAATATCCGGTTGTGATTACGCCAGTGCTTAATGTCGTTGGTTCAATTACGACAAGGGGTTTGGTCCGGGAAGCCATGATACCCCGCATATTGGGGATTCTCCATTCTGCCATTCCTTTCTGACAACTTACCACTACTGGAAGGGAAGCCTCGATGATTTCTTCTCCACCGTCCATTTCACGGTTAAGAGTAGCTTTTCTGTCACCGGTCAG
>JAIBAH010000188.1 GCA_019695295.1 Bacteroidia bacterium
ACACTATGCAAAAAACGTTCAGCTTGCACTTGCTCAGGCTGCCAATATGGAAGACGGCCCGCAACGGTGGGAACTCATCATGAAAGTAGCCGCTTTTATGCGTCAGTGTCTGGAAGAACTCAACAAAGAAGCCTATATTGAAGAGTCCATTTCCAATTATATTTTCGAGTTGTCCAATGGCAGAATCCGGGTTAATCCCAAAGACTTAATGCATATTCAGACACCGGTTGCTTTTCAGACTCCCCCACCCCGCATCAAATCCGGAAAACCTCAGGGAGAAAACAGAAACCGGGGCGGGTTCGATAACGGTGGCGGAAGAAACCGGGGCGGACTCAAACCGCTTCCCAAACGCAGAAGATAAATCCCGCATGAAATATTGCACAAAGTATTCCCTTTCAGTTACACAAAGCATTCAAAAACAGTGTCTTTGTGTTTTCTGTTTTAATCTTATATATATACATTATAAAACCAGTCACAAGACCAAAGAAAAATGGATTATTTTGAAGTAGAAGGCGGTCACCGCTTATCCGGAGAAATTACTCCTCAGGGGGCAAAAAACGAAGCCCTGCAAATCATCAATGCGGTACTGCTTACCTCCGAGCCGGTGACTATCAGTAATATACCGGACATAGTCGATGTAAACCGTCAGATTGAAATTCTGCGTACAATCGGGGTAAAAGTAACCCGTAATTCCAAGGACTCCTACACCTTTGAAGCACATTCATTAGATATTAACTATATCCGGAGCGAAGATTTCCGGGAAAAAGCCGGTAAACTCAGAGGCTCTCTCATGATGGCAGGTCCCTTGCTCGGCAGATTCGGAGAAGCCTATATCGCCAAACCCGGAGGGGATAAAATCGGCAGAAGAAGGATTGACACCCATTTTTACGGGTTAATCAGCCTGGGAGCCTCCCTGAAAGAAGACCCTAAAAACAATCTTTTTCACCTGAGCAGCAAAGGCCGGCTGAAAGGAACTTATATGCTGCTCGATGAGCCTTCAGTAACCGGAACCGCAAACATTGTCATGGCGGCTGTACTTGCCGACGGCATTACTACGATTTACAACGCTGCCTGTGAGCCTTATCTTCAGCAGCTTTGCGGAATGCTGAACCGGATGGGAGCCAAAATCACCGGACTCGGAAGCAACAAACTCATCATCGAAGGCGTGGAATCTCTGGGTGGAACTTCTCACCGTATGCTTGCCGATATGATTGAAGTAGGCAGTTTTATCGGAATGGCGGCGATGACCCAAAGCGGTATCACAATCAAAAATGCAGACGTAGAACATTTGGGAGTAATTCCTCAGATTTTCAGAAAAATGGGGGCATTATTTGAGATTTCCGGAAACGATATTATCGTACATCCTCAGAAAGTATGTGAAATAGACACCTTTATGGATGGCAGTATTCTCACCGTTTCTGACCACCCGTGGCCCGGATTTACGCCGGACTTGCTGAGCATTATCCTCGTAATGGCGACTCAGTGCAAAGGCTCAGTACTGATTCATCAGAAAATGTTTGAAAGCCGCCTCTTCTTTGTGGATAAACTCATTGATATGGGAGCGCAGATTATCCTCTGTGACCCCCACAGGGCAACCGTTATCGGACTGGAAAGAAAACATCCGCTCCGGGCAATCGCTATGTCAAGCCCCGATATCCGTGCAGGAGTGGCCCTGCTGATTGCCGCACTTTCTGCTGAGGGTACCTCCCGTATCTACAATATCGAACAAATCGACAGAGGATATCAGGATATCGAACAAAGGCTGACAGCCATCGGTGCCAAAATAAAAAGAGTAAAAGAATCATAAAATAAACCCTCTTTCTCACGATTTTTCGTTTAGCAGCGGTAAGTAGGAAAGAGGGTTTATCCCATCCGGGAATAATCTTTCTTGTCTGAAAACTAAAACGCCCCGAACTCCGTTTAAAAGGGGAAGCACGATGACGGATTGTAGCGGATATTCCGGAATAATGGCTTATATTTATGAAATTATAATATGAAAGGTTTTCGTTTTCAAAATTTTATCCCTCAGGAAGAAGCCGATGATTTTCAGCGGCTGCTAAAAATATTTATGGAGTTGCTTACCTATACTTCCGGGGATGTGGCAGAGGCTTTGTCCTGGATGAACGAACTAGACAAGGAATATCAACTGACCAGTGACGAGTACGGAATGGGAGACTTCATCGAAGATTTGAAAAAAAACGGCTATATAGAACCCGATAATCCTCAGGGTACCACCTTTCATATCACCGCTAAATCCGAACAGACTATCCGTCAGCAGTCACTGGAAGAAATTTTCGGAAAACTCACAAGAGGAAAAGGCGGAAATCACAGAACGGGGCATACGGGACAGGGCGAAGAAAAATCCGGGGAATTAAAAGCCTTTGAATTCGGGGATTCTGTGGAAGACATTGCCTTTACGGAAAGCCTCCGGAATGCTCAGATTAATCACGGCCTCGACGAGTTGAGACTCACAGAATCAGACCTGGAAGTAGTCGAAAAAGAAATGAAAACGACCTGCGCAACCGTGTTGATGATAGACATTTCCCACTCCATGATATTGTACGGAGAAGACCGGATTACTCCCGCCAAAAAAGTAGCAATGGCCTTAGCCGAACTCATTAAAAGAAAATACCCCAAAGACATACTGGATATCATCGTTTTTGGAAATGACGCATGGCAAATTGAACTGAAAGATTTACCCTATTTACAGGTCGGTCCCTATCATACCAATACCGTAGCAGGGATGGAACTGGCAATGGACATCCTCAGAAGAAGAAAAACCAACAACAAACAGATTTTTATGATTACAGACGGTAAGCCCACCTGTATCGTAGAAAACGGAAGATATTATAAGAACAGTTTTGGATTAGACAGAAAAATCATCAGCAAAACCCTGAATCTTGCTGCTCAGTGCAGAAGGCTGAAAATTCCGGTTACAACCTTTATGATTGCAAAAGATAGCTGGTTAGTACAGTTTGTGCAGGAATTCACTCAGGTAAATCAGGGCAAAGCCTACTATTCCAACCTGAACGGACTGGGAGAGTATATCTTTGAGGATTATATCCGGAACCGAAAAAAAAGACTTCGCTGATACGCTTTCGGAGAGAATATGAATAAAATCCTGTTTCTGTGTATCATGATTTTTTTATTGGGGTGTCAGAGTAAAACCGCTGACGCTACTCATTCTGACGCTGCAAAGCAGGACTCTGCCCCAAACCCGGTACTCCCTAAAACAGCCGTTGCCCCTGAGCCGTCAGACTCTGCTTTAACCGTTTTTGGAAATACAGAAATCTATCCCTATTGTATTTTATTGCCCCAAAAATCCTATATCCCCCAGATTTCCCGCAAGATGTACCATACTTTTGCCCGGAAATCCCAACCCACTCAGCATGATTTCATCAAACTTCAGGGTTTTCAGATTGATGAAGACAAGCAATATTCTCCCCGTATTTTTCACGAAAGAGACAAACAGGAATTCGAAGAGGTCGGACTGGGCATTGATACTTCCTACATTGATTCAACCCGGCATTTCTACCTGATAAAAGGTTATGCACCCAATCTTCCCGAACTGAAATTCTTTCAACTCGTTTGGGTAAAGGACTTTGAACTCGTTTTATATGTGGCTTATGATGAAGAAAATCAGTCAGAATGGGAGCAATATTTACCCCGGATTATAGAAAAAGGAATCAGCTGCGAGTAAATCAAAGTATCAGGACTTGCTTTGCAGGTAATCAGCGTGAAAATTCTCTCCGGAATATTGGGATTTATGGGCGGAATATGTAATTTTGCACGCGAATCTATAAAAAACAAACAAATTATGGCATATCAGGTAACCGGCAAAAATGATACCCGCTCAGGTTTTGGAGTGGGACTTCTGGAATTGGGACGCAAAAACCCTCAGGTAGTAGGACTTTGTGCAGATTTGATTCCTTCTCTGAAAATGGAAGCTTTTCAAAATGAATTTCCGGAACGCTTTTTTGAAGCGGGAATTGCAGAAGCCAATATGATGAGTGTGGCGGCAGGCCTCGCAACCGCAGGTTTTATTCCGTTTACAGGTACTTTCGCCAATTTTTCCACCGGAAGAGTATATGATCAGATTCGTCAGTCTATCGCTTATTCTCAGAAAAATGTAAAAATCTGTGCTTCTCATGCCGGAATTACGCTCGGAGAAGACGGTGCAACCCATCAGATTCTGGAAGACATCGGACTCATGAGAATGCTCCCGGGAATGACCGTTGTAGTGCCCTGTGATTACAATCAGACCCGTCTTGCTACCCTTGCGATTGCCGGTATTCAGGGGCCGGTTTACCTCCGTTTCGGAAGGCCTAAAGTGGAGATTTTTACCCCCGCAGAAGACCCTGACTTTCAGATTGGTAAAGCGCAGATACTGGCAGAAGGCACAGATGTAACCGTTTTTGCCTGCGGTCATCTGGTATGGGAAGCATTAAAAGCCTCCGAAATCTTAAAAGAAAAAGGAATTTCTGCGGAAATCATCAATCTTCATACGATAAAACCCCTCGACGAAGCCGCAATCCTGCGGTCTGTTTCAAAAACCGGATGCCTCGTAACCGCTGAAGAACACAATGTACTCGGAGGAATGGGTGACGCGGTAGCCAATGTACTCAGCCGAAACCTCCCTTCTCCTCAGGAGTATGTGGGCACAAAAGATACTTTCGGAGAAAGCGGAACGCCGGAACAACTGATGGTAAAATACGGACTTACTGCCAATGATATTGTGAGTGCCGCCGAAAAAGCCATGAGCAGAAAAAAATAATTTTCTCATTCCATATAACCCCAAAATCATGACGCGGATAAAAGTACACGATAAATACTTTGTTCCCTTTATTACAGAAACCCAAATCAGCGAAAAAATAGCCGGCCTCGCCAGCCTGATTAACCGGGATTATGAAGGGCAAAACCTTTTGGTTCTTTCTGTACTGAATGGTTCGTTTATTTTTACCGCTGACCTCGTCCGCCAACTGACAATTCCAGCCGAAGTGCAGTTTCTGAGAATTTCGACATACGGAAACACTATGGAGAGCAGCGAAAATGCCCGGGAGGTATGGGGACTTCAAAATCTGACGCTGAAAGACAGGGCGGTTCTGATTGTGGAGGATATCATTGATTCCGGTTACACCCTTTCTTTTTTATATGATGTACTGGAAAAATTGCAACCTGCTTCACTTACAGTGGCTACGCTTCTGTTTAAACCTGCGGCATTCAAAGGTACTCACCGTCCGGATTATACCGGATTTGAAATTCCCAATGCGTTTGTAGTGGGATATGGAATGGATTATGCGCAACAGGGAAGAGAGTTGAAGGCGATTTATCAATTATCAGAATAAAAATTACGGTTGTCTGACGATTTTTGTGGAACGACACTTCTGCTTTAGTTAAAACAAAGCAACTTCGACTAAAGCAAGAAGTGCATCAGTGTGCAAACCACAAAGATTGTCATAGTACCAAAATATTTAGCAACATTTTTGTCTATTAACCCAAGTTGCAGTTATTCTTCTATAACTTTCTGATAACCAATTTTTTTATTTTTTTTAATTATCCGCTTGTGCACTACGGATTTTCTTCGGATGGCGGTGTACCTCTTTCTAGTTGTGGGCATTATA
>JAIBAH010000189.1 GCA_019695295.1 Bacteroidia bacterium
AACCCTCAGAAACCACAAATACTGAAACCCAAGTTTAATAATGAAATAATTTTACAATATATTATAATGTATAAATAAATATGAATCAGGAAAGATACAAAGTGTATATGGCAGCGTTGCTGCATGATATAGGAAAATTTTATCAAAGAAGTGATGTAAGTCTAAGTCAACTTCCGTGGAAAGTAGATGCTGAAAAGATAGCCGGGTTAATATGTCCTAAAAATGAATACGGGTCATTTGGGTATCAGCATGTAATCTGGACTGCTCGTTTTTTTGAAGAACAAAAAGATATCTTTAATAGTGTAGAAGAAAGTGGAAAGTCAGTTTTTCATGTAAATCCATTTACCCATGAAAAAGGATCAGATACCCTTGAAACACTTGCGATTTATCATCATTATCCGGATACAGAATTACAATCGCTCATTCAATTGGCAGATTGCTGGAGTAGTGGAATTGACAGAAGTAATAGCGAAAGCTTTGAACTAGAAAATAAGGATAAAGAGAATGATTACTATAAAAAAGTACCTTTACGTCCACTTTTCCAAACACTGAAAACCCCTTTAAACAATTCAAATCCAGATGAAACAGAATACGGTTATTCCTTTTCTGCTTTAGCATTGAATGATTCCATTTTTCCATCAAAAGTACTAAAATTTGATAGCAAAGAACCTGAGTACAAGAAACTTTGGGAATGCTTCTGCGATGAACTGAAGTTAATTCCGGTAAAAGGATTAAAAAACTTTACCGAAACCCTACAGGCATTGTTAAAAAAATACACCTTTTATATTCCTTCGAGTACTCAGGATATGCGGAATGTGAGTTTGTTTGAACATCTAAAAACTACCGCTGCGATTGCAGATTGTTTATATGCTTATAGAGCAGAGAATCCTGAATCTTTTGAATATGCTACTCATAAGAGAGTTCGGCTATCTGTGAAAGATAATCATTATCCCCTATTAATGTGCTGTGGAGATATTTCAGGTATTCAAAAATTCATCTATGACATTGCCAGTCAAAAAGCCGCAAGTAGTTTAAAAGGGAGATCTTTTTATCTTCAACTGCTTATTGACTCAATTATAGAATACCTTTGCGAAAAAACCGGGGTTACTTCAGGACATGTGATATACTCATCCGGAGGGAAATTTTACATGCTTCTTCCGAATACCCAAAAAGTGCGTGAAGCATTGGAAGACGCTGAAAATCAGATTATCCAAAACCTTTACAAAGAATTGGGGACTACGTTATACTTATGCCTGGGCTATGTGCCTTTTAGCATGAATGATAAGTTTGAAATATTAGTAAATGGTGAGAGGGCGGAAAACAACAAAGTTGCTTTGGGGGAACTCTGGAAAAAAGTTTCAGAAGAAACCTCCGCCAAAAAGCAACAAAAATTCAAAAATCTGATGCTCAATGAATTTGAAGGTTTTTTTGGCGAGAAAGGAAGTGGTAAAGAAGTATATCCAATAGGAGAAGAACATATAACGTGCTCAGTTACTGGAGAAATACTCCCTAAAAAACAGGCTAAATGTTTGGATGAAAAAGAAAAAGATGAGGAAAAAAAAGTATGGGTAAAGAAAATTATAAAACAGCAGGCGGATTTGGGCAAAGAACTTAAAGACACAAAATATCTTGCGATTTCTAAAGAATCTAAATACCTTAACCGAAAATCTGAACTTTCCATTCAGCCGGGAAATTTAGGATACGAAATTCATCTTTTTGATTCTGGTGCTATAAGCTCCATCAATCATGCCAAAATCATGAAACTCAATGAAACCGGTTTTACCCAGAATATCAATGGAAACGATGTTGCTTACGGATTTTTGTTTTATGGAGGAAATGAACAGGCAATGATTAAATCCAAAGAGGATAATCGCCCTAAAACCTTTGAAGAACTGGTAATGATTGAAGGCCAAAAAAATCAGGGATTTAAAAGATTGGGCGTTCTGAGAATGGATGTGGACAATCTGGGTAAGATTTTTAAAGATGGCTTTTCCAACGGTGAAACCAAACCCTCATTTGCTGCTTACGCAACGCTTTCCTCTCAACTTGATTTGTTCTTTTCCGGCTACCTGAATATTATACGCAATCAGGACAAATACAAAGATTACGTAAATATCCTTTATTCCGGTGGGGACGATGTATTTGCAGTTGGACGTTGGGATTTACTGATAGAATTTGCAGAAGAAATCAGGGCTAAGTTCCGGGAATTTGTTTGTAACAGGGAAGATATTTCTATTTCTGCGGGAATAGCACTGATTGGAGAAAAGTTCCCCATTTCAAAAGGAGCTGTTTTAGCAGGAGAAGCTGAAGAAGAGGCTAAAAACTTTAACGGGAAATCAAAAAATGCAATATGTCTTTTCGGAGAAGTGATTAGCTGGGAAAAAGAATGGGATTTTGTGATTGCCAGAAAACGGGATTTGTCTCAATGGCTTTCAGAAGGGAAAATCACCAAAAGTGTACTAAACCGGATTATGCAGTTTAAATTATTGAAAGACGAACCTGTAAAAAAAGCAAAACTGGAAGGAAAAGAAGCCAAAGAATCGTTTGAATGGATTTGGGTTGCAGCCTATTTTTTTGCAAAGCGGAGTACAAAAGAAAACAAAGAGGCCAATGAAACTTTGAGAACCTTCCATATCACAGGAAAGTGGAAAGAACTTGACTCTTTGGGTGCATATAGAGGATTGGACTTACTTGCCGTTGCAGCGAGGTGGGTTGAACTGGAAGAGAGAGCTAAAGATAAAGAAGCTGAACCTAAAACCGAGAAAGCATGAAATATCCAATATTAAAATACAATCCTGTTCTCAAAGAAAGGGCAAGAAATAACCGGAATAATCCTACAAAAACCGAGACAATGTTGTGGCAGCGGTTAAAGGGGAAGCAAGTAGCTGGCTTTGATTTTGACCGTCAAAAACCAATAGATGACTTCATTATAGATTTTTACTGTAAGGCAAAAATGCTCGCAATTGAAGTAGATGGGTCAAGTCATGACGGCAATGACATCTATGATATGACACGTCAGAGCAAACTTGAATCTTTGGGAATCCGGTTTCTGCGTTTCACCAATGAGCAGGTTTTGTACGGGATTGAAAATGTTGTGGCTGAGATTGAGGGATGCCTGAGGGAGTTGGAAGACCGGGGCTTACCACCCTGACCAGGTTTGACCCACCCCCTAACCCCCTCCGAGGAGGGGGATGCGGTTGAGTTTAACCAATCCCTGACTACAAGTAGGTGAACCCACCCCTGACCCCTCCGAGGAGCGGGAACGAAGAAGTTAACCACACTTGGTTGCAAAAGAAGACAGTCCAAAGGACTTAGCCCCCTCCAGGGAGGGGGTTGGGGGTGGGTCAGAAACCCCTCCGGCTTACCGGAAAAACACCCAAAATTTATTATTACGTATTTTTTAAACAATTTAATTTATAATATTATGACAAAAGAAGACATTAAAAGCTGGGTAGAAGACGGGCTGCATCAACGTATGGTTAAAGAATGTGAAGATTTTGCAGAGGTAATAAAAGATATGACAACTTCTCAAATTCGTAAGTTCTTTGGAGAAGTAAAGCGTATTGAAGCAAATTTCACTGAAAGCAAGGACAATATTTTCATGCTTGCGCCGAGGCTAGCTTACTCTTGTGGTAGGAAAGGAGGAGATAAAATAAAGCCTTTTTACGATATATTAAAACCTGCGTTAAAATCCATTTCTACTCAAGATGACAAACAGCACGAAAAATTTAAACGTTTCGTAAAGGTACTCGAATGTATCGTGGCTTTTCACAAAGAAAAAGCCAAATCCTAAATTTATCTAAATCATTTATTTTTCAAAATTAATTCATACAATATCATGACACACTCAAGAGAAGGAAAACATATTTTTCGTAAAGTAAAGTTCGCCGGTACTTTAACCCTCAAAACCGGATTGCATATCGGGGATAGCAAGGAAAGTGTAGAAATCGGAGGGGTGGACAGTCCCGTAGTAAGGCGTAAGGATAATAATCAGCCCTATATTCCCGGCAGTTCCTTAAAAGGGAAAATGCGGTGTCTAATTGAACAGACTACTGGGAAATTTCATAAATTTCACACTCAATCTGGTGAAGGGAAATGGATTAGTGAATTATTCGGCTCTCAAGATGAAAGCAATGCAAATAAAAACGGATTATCTTCATGCCTGATTGTGAGAGATGCCGATATGGAAAAGAATAAAGCCGAAGAATTTCTTAAATCACCTCATACCGACATGCCCTATACAGAAATTAAGTTTGAAAATACAATTGACAGATTCAGAGGGGTTACTGTTCAGGGCGGAATACGCCAAATCGAACGGGTACCCGCCGGAGCTGTTTTTAAGGTTGAATTTCTGATTAATATTTGGGGAGCAGATAAAGCGGAAGCCGATACTAATCAAACAAAATTAGTAGCCACCTTCAAACAAGCAATCAAACTCCTCCAGGAAGACTATCTCGGCGGCAGCGGCTCAAGAGGATACGGTCAGGTTGAAATTAAGTTTGACAATGAAGAAGGAGAAATCTTAGACTATACCAGTATTCTACCTAAAATCAACGAATAATGGCAACACTTACTTTATTTCGCTTTCAATTCCACAGCCCCCTGCATATCGGAACGCACCGGGAGGATTACTCCCAAAGTGAATCCATGATTCATTCCGATACACTTTATGCAGCAATTATGCATATTTGGGGGGCTTTGGGTTGGGAGGTTCCTGCCAACCCGGGTTTTACCGTAAGCAGTTTATTTCCCTATACCCAAAGCATAGAGAATTCAGTATTTGTATATTTTTTCCCGAAGCCCTACTTTTTACCGAATCAATCTCAGCCGGATCCGGGTATTGACCCCAAGAAAATTAAAAAAATGGCATGGATTGATAAAGCCTATCTGGAAAAGTACATCGCTCATACATTTACAGGATTCGGAGAAAAAGGTAAAAATATTCAAGGCAAGTTTCTCAGTGAAATTAAAATCAATGACTTATTTATGCAAACAGAAACCTCTCCAAGAGTTACTCTGGACCGAATCGGTGCAGAAGACGCAAAACCTTTTTATATGGAGCGGGTATATTTTGCAAATGATTCAGGATTATTCGGATTGTTTCACTTTGAGGATGAAACAGCTAAAGCCAAAGTCATCGCAGCCCTGAAAGTATTGCAGGATGAGGGATTGGGCACAGACAGAACAGTCGGAAACGGCGGATTTACGTTATCCAGAGAAGAACCCTTTGAAATCAAAACCCCTGAAAACGGAAAATATGGAATGAACCTTTCCTTATTTTGCCCCGAAGACAAAGAACAACTCTCAGAAATGCTCGGTCAAAACGCAAAATACGACATCCTGAAACGAGGCGGGTGGATTTCAAAACCGCCTTTCAATACCTTCAAAAAACAGGAAACCTATATGTTTCGGGAAGGAAGTCTATTTCATCTGGATTTTCAACAGGATATCACTGTGGCAGGAAGTATCAGAGAAGTGCAGCCGGCTATCCTTCAACATGACCCAAAATTGAATGATGCCATCAAACACCCTATATACAGAGTTGGAAAAGCCATTTTTTTACCAGTAGCAATTCATTAAAAACAAATTCAAGTATATATGAT
>JAIBAH010000190.1 GCA_019695295.1 Bacteroidia bacterium
TTCAATACATACTACTTCATTTTCACTGGTAAAATGCGTAACCCCGCTTTTGGTAGCATGGGTTTTGGCACCTCCGAGTTCCTCAGAAGAAACTTCTTCATGCGTAACCGTTTTTACTACGTTTGGGCCGGTTACAAACATATACGAAGTATTTTCTACCATCATAATAAAATCCGTAATCGCAGGACTATACACAGCGCCGCCGGCACACGGTCCCATGATGGCAGATATTTGCGGAATCACTCCGGAAGCCCTTACATTTCTGTAAAAAATATCAGCATATCCCGCAAGAGAAACCACCCCTTCCTGAATCCTTGCTCCTCCGGAATCATTTAAGCCCACAACAGGAGCTCCGTTTTTCATAGCCAGGTCCATGATTTTACAGATTTTTTCCGCAAAGGTTTCGGATAAAGACCCGCCAAATACCGTAAAATCCTGACTGAAAATATATACCAGCCTTCCATTTATCTTACCGTATCCGGTGACAACTCCATCCCCAAGATATTTTTCTTTTTCCAGTCCGAATTCATTGGAACGATGGGTGACAAATCTTCCGATTTCCTCAAAGCTGCCCTCATCTACCAGTAAATCAATTCTTTCTCTGGCGGTAAGTTTTCCTTTTTTATGCTGTGCATTGATTCTGTCAAGACCTCCACCCAGCAGGGCTTCTTCATTTTTGCGGTCTAATTTATCAAAACGTGACTCCATTATTATTATCGGATTAATTGTGAGTAACCAAAATTCCGGCTGCAAATTTAATACAAATAACCACAAACAGTTGAATTTATTTCAGATTTTATTTTCTATCTGCCTTAATTTCCCCGCTCCGGAAGAAAAGATACGGCGGAGTGAGTTCTGGAAAGGAAAATTGCGTACTCCGGCTCTGTTTCACAAATAAAAAACACCGGCACTAAACAGGCCGGTGTTTCATCAATATTTGAGAATGGGAGGAACAAAAATTAAAATCCTTTTGCCACTTCACTCGCTGCATTCATTACTGCGTTAGCGATATCATCATCCCACTGCTTATTACGGATTTTCGTCAGGAGTTCTTTACCGGTAGCATCAAGGGAGCGGTAGAAGCTTTTTTCAAACTCACCCACTTTCTCTTCCGCTACTTTATCCAGAATCCCTTTACTTGCTGCATAAATCATAGCCACCTGCTTTTCTACTGAAACCGGGCTGTACTGACTCTGAATCAACATTTTCACGTTTCTCTTACCTCTGTTCAGCTGACGCTGAGTGGTATCATCCAAATCAGAACCAAAACGGGCAAAAGCTTCAAGTTCACGATACTGAGCGAGCTCAAGTTTCAAGGTACCTGCTACTTTTTTCATGGGTTTAATCTGAGCGGAACCTCCTACACGGGATACAGAAATCCCCACGTTAATCGCAGGACGAACCCCAGCGTTGAAGAGGTTAGACTCAAGGAAAATCTGACCATCAGTAATAGAAATTACATTGGTAGGGATATAGGCAGAAACATCCCCTTCCTGAGTTTCAATAATTGGAAGTGCGGTAAGAGAACCTCCTCCTTTTACTATTGCCTTAAAATCTTCCGGAAGGTCATTCATATCTTTTACCAGTTCATCATCATTGATTACTTTTGCGGCACGCTCAAGAAGACGGGAGTGAAGATAGAATACGTCCCCGGGATAAGCCTCACGTCCGGGAGGGCGGCGTAATAAAAGCGAAACCTCACGGTATGCAACAGCCTGCTTGGATAAGTCGTCAAAAACTACCAGTGCGGGTCTGCCTGAATCACGGAAATACTCCCCGATAGCAGCACCGGCAAAAGGAGAGAAGAACTGAAGCGGAGCCGGATAAGAAGCCGGAGCAGCAACTACCACAGTATAGGGCATTGCGCCAGCATCTTCCAGTGCTTTTACCACCTGTGCAACAGTAGAAGCCTTCTGTCCGGTTGCTACATATATACAGAATACAGGTTCTCCCCTTTCGTAAAACTCTTTCTGATTGATGATGGTATCGAGGGCAATCGCGGTTTTACCCGTAGAGCGGTCACCGATGATCAACTCCCTTTGACCTCTTCCGATAGGAATCATTGCGTCCACCGCCTTAATCCCCGTCTGAAGCGGCTCATTTACAGGCTGACGGAAAATTACTCCCGGTGCTTTTCTTTCATAAGGAGAATTAAAGAAAGGTCCTTCAATCGGGCCTTTTCCATCAATCGGTTGTCCGAGTGGGTTGATTACACGACCCAACATTTTTTCACTTACCGCAATGGAAGCGATTTGTCCGGTACGTCTTACGTCTGCGCCTTCTTTAATGCCTTCTGCATCTCCGAAAAGTACCGCTCCGACGTTATCTTCCTCAAGGTTTAATACCATTCCTTTGAGTCCGTTTTCAAACTCAATCAATTCTCCCGACTGAACGCGGGTAAGTCCGTATATACGTGCGATACCGTCCCCGATTTGCAATACGGTTCCGGTTTCTTCCAACTGTGCTGCTGTTTTAAAATTGGAGAGTTGCTCTCTTAAAATTGCAGATACTTCATCCGGTCTAACTTGAGCCATAATTTTTTATGTTTTTAAAAATAAAGAATATGAAATTGTAAAAATTGTAAAAATATTTAAAATGCCTTTACAAATGCATTATCATCAAATTCGTGTTTAAGCCTTCTGAGAGAAGTTGCAACGCTGCCATCAAACAACTTATCCCCTACCCTGAGAATAAACCCACCAATCAGGGCAGTATCCACTCTTTCTTCAAACTTAAAGCTCTTACCGGTTTTGGATTCAATCAATCGCTTGATTTCGGCGATAGTCTGTGCGTCCATCGGTTCAGCACTTACGATTTCTCCTCTTTCAATTGCGTTCTTTTTGTCATAAATTTCGATAAAAGCCTGAGCTATTTCAAAAAGATACATTTCCCTTCCTTTACGGATAATAATATCCATCAGCAGAGGGAGTAGTTCGGAGGTGAAGCTGCTATTAAAAATTGCGTGCAATGCTTTTTGTTTTTTATCAGAAGCAATAATCGGGCTGCTGAGGAAGTTTTGAAGATCCTTACTGCCTTTACAGGTTTCGAACATCACCTCCATATCCGCATACACTTCTTTCGTTACTCCTTTTTCGCTTGCCAGATCAAATACAGACTTTGCGTAGCGATGACCAATTCGTTCTTCAATCATAATAAAATCAGATTTATCGTATCAAACGATATTAGTTATTGTTTAATTCAGATACTAATTTTTTCGCTAAAGCTTCTTTTTCAGCTCCGTTTGCCAGTTCACGGCGAAGGATTTTTTCTGCAATCTGCAAAGCCATCATCCCGGCCTCGTTTTTAACGGTAATCAGAGCGGCCATTTTTTCAGACTCAATCTGAACTTTCGCTTTTTCCATTTCTTTTGCTGCAGCAGAAGAAGCTTCTTCACGCGCTTTAGCAATGATTTCGTCTCTCACCTGAGAAGCTTCCTTTAGCATTTTTTCGCGTTCATGACGTGCGTCATTAAGCAGTTTTTCATTATCAGCCTGAAGTTTAGCCATTTCTTCACGGGCTTTTTCTGCCTGCTGTAATGACTGAGAAATGCTTTCTTCTCTTTCTTTAAGCATACTGATAATGGGTTTCCATGCAAATTTTCTTAAAATGAAAAAGAAAATCAGAAAAACGACCAAGGACCAGAAGAAAAGACCTAATTGTGGTACAAGAATCATGATTTATGAATATTTATAACGTTAAGTAATTAAATTTAATTCTGTAAAAATTAAGAAAGGCAGGGAATAAAAGCATTCCTTCTATTCCCTTCGCCCTGTTTCTTAAAGAACTGCCAAAAGACAAACTACTACAGCGAAAAGAGCAACCCCTTCGATGAAGGCAGCAGTTAAAATCATTGCTCCACGGATATCTCCGGAAGCTTCAGGCTGACGAGCAATAGCTTCAACCGCAGAACCAGCAAGACGACCAATACCGATACCTGCTCCGATTGCAGCAAGACCTGCTCCAATACCTGCACCTGCAACACCAATTGTTTCCATTGTAATAAAAATTAAAAAATGAATAAATTATTAGATTTTATGTTAATTAACGCTGAAGTCCGAAAGACGTAAGTCTTTATTTACTTCTGAGTTAAGTACTTTAGATTTTTCTTCGTGGTGGTCATGATGATGGTCATCATGGGATTCCATTGCCATACTGATGAATACTGTCGTCAGCAGGGTAAAGATATATGCCTGAATGATTGCCACAAGCATTTCAAGGCAGAAAATGATAATGGCGAAAGTGATTCCCAATACTGCACCGCCGGTAGCGCCTGCAACGTTTCTTCCGTTATCTCCCAAAAGGAAAATCAGGGAAATCAGCGATAGTACCATGAAGTGTCCTGCTACTATATTGGCAAAAAGACGAACTGCCAATGCAAAAGGTTTAGTAAAAATCCCTAAAACCTCTACCGGAGTAAGTAATACAAGCATGGGTTTGGGTACACCCGGAGCAGCAAAAATGTGTTTCCAGTAATCTTTGGAACCATTTACATTGATTAATATAAAGGATAGAATCGCCAAAGCTGCGGTAACGGAAATATTTCCGGCGATATTGGAATTAAGTGGTGTAAGCCCCAGAAGGTTTGAAAACCAGATAAAGAAAAATAAGGTCAGCTGATAAGGAAGAAACTTCTCGTAATTTTTTCCGAGGTATTCTTTGGATAAATCTCTTACGAAGATAATCACAGGCTCAAAGAAAGATTGTAAACCACTGGGGGCTTTTCCTTTGTTTCTTACATATCCTCTTGCTACTGAGGTAAATACAAGAACCATAATAAGTCCGATAAGGATAATCTGAAGGGCTGTTTTGGTGATGGAAAAATCCAGAACCGATACCGTTTCATCTTTGTCTGCGATAGCATGACCTTCTTCAGCGTGCGCTTCTTTGGTCTGTGGCTCTTCTGTCGTGGCTTTATCTCCGTGTGTATCTCCGCCGTGCGTTTCTGTTTTAGCTACAGTATCGTGGGTTACAGGAGGAGTATCATGCTTTTCATGTGTATCATGACCGGAAGCACCCGCTTTTTTTGCATAAACCATTCCGTGATGATCAAGGGCAAATTTTCCGTCGGCTTCAAGTGCATGAGTATTTGCATAAAACTTCAGTCCGTCGCGGGAAGAATATAAAATCCATGGCAGATGAAGTGCAACAGGAGTATATTTGGTTTTTCCGTTTTCTTCACCGGCAGGAATATCTGTGATGTGCCAGTCATGAGAATCGAGAATATGGTGAAGGATTACTTCAGAAGCATTGAATTTTTCTCCCTCTTTTTCCTCATTGTGCTGAGCACGCATTACCCCAAAAAACAAAATACATGCTAATGCGAGTAATAATATTTTCTTAATCATATATTTTAATAAATGTAAAACTATTTTATTTTATTCTTAAATAAATGAGAGTCAGATAATTACAATACTTTTAATGAAAACGTAAATCATTTTTCTGTATTTTCCAAACCCTCCTTTTTTGAAAACGGGCGCAAGTTACGCATAAGTCCGAAAACTTCAAAAGAAGTATGAATAAAATATGAAAAAAAATATGAAAAAACATACGGCTTTTTATATTGCCCGTAAAAAACAATCACC
>JAIBAH010000004.1 GCA_019695295.1 Bacteroidia bacterium
CTGTTAAACTGACAGAAGTGTATCTCTTTGGATTTTACGTACTTAGGATGTGCCTGTTTATGAGGGGTGTAAACTACATATTTCTGTCCCTCCACTCCAAGAGAAGTGGTTTTTTCGATAAAATAATCTACGTACTTTTCATCCTGAAATAAGTGAAGATTCATTGTTCAATACTCCTGATAGAGAAACCGGCCGTCTGATAATTAAAAATATAGCAATCGCTTGAAAAAAATAGTCTTGAACCGATTATTTTTCAATCCGGCTTCCGTACTGAGCCTCGTAGTAATGAAGATAGTTTCCGCTTTTGATTGTATCTACCCACTCTTTATTATTAAGATACCACTCCACCGTTTCTTCCAGTCCCTGCTCAAAGGTAACGGAAGGATGCCAGTCCAACTCCGTTTCGAGTTTTGTGGGGTCTATCGCATAGCGTAAATCATGTCCGGGTCTGTCCGTTACATACTGAATGAGTTTTTCGGAGGTACCTTCCGGTCTTCCCAATTTTTTATCCATTATACTGCAAAGCAATAGCACTAAATCAATATTTTTCCACTCGTTTTTCCCGCCGATATTATAGGTCTCCCCTACTCTTCCCCTGTGAAAAATAGCGTCAATTGCCGTAGCGTGGTCTTTAACCCAAAGCCAGTCCCTTACATTTTCGCCTTTTCCATATACCGGCAAAGGCTTGTTTTCCATGATATTGGAAATAAACAAAGGAATCAGTTTTTCGGGAAAATGATTGGGGCCGTAATTATTGGAGCAATTGCTTAACTTAAAAGGGATATGATAAGTATTGCCATAAGCCCTTACAAAATGATCAGAGGCAGCCTTGGACGCAGAATAAGGACTTTGGGGGTCATAGGAGGTGGTTTCATAAAAGAATCCTCCTTCATCAAGGGAGCCATATACTTCGTCTGTGGAGACATGATAAAACAAAACATCCTGACGTTTGCCCCAGTAACTTTTGGCTACATTCAGCAAAGAAACTGTACCCACTACATTCGTCTGTACAAATTCCATCGGATTCATGATGCTTCGGTCCACATGACTTTCGGCGGCAAGGTGAATTACTCCGTCCACTTCGTATTGCTCAAAGATTCCGGCGATTGCCTCTGAGTTACAGATATCTTCTTTTATAAATACATAGTTGGGTTTATTTTCGATATCCGTGAGATTCATCAGATTTCCCGCATAAGTCAGTTTATCCAGGTTAAGGATTCTGTATTCAGGATATTTATTGACAAAATGCCGCACTACATGCGAACCGATAAATCCGGCACCTCCGGTAATTAAGATATTTTTCATCTGTATATTTTACTGTTTTTTATATTGATTCTTCAGCGGCTGATTGCTGCAATTACTGATTCGGAAGTATGGATAAAAGATAGTCGCCGTATCCGCTTTTCTTGAGGGGATCAGCAATTTCCATGAGTTTATCTCTGGAAATGAATCCTTTACGAAAAGCAATTTCTTCGATACATCCGACTTTCAGGCCTTGTCTTTTTTCAATAATCTGAACAAAAACGGCTGCATCGAGGAGAGATTCATGGGTTCCGGTATCAAGCCATGCCGTACCTCTTCCCAAAAGAGCCACTTTGAGTTTTCCTTTTTCCAGATAAATCCGGTTTACATCCGTGATTTCCAGTTCTCCCCTGGGCGAAGGCTTCAGATTTTTAGCGATTTCAACCACGTCATTATCATAAAAATAAATACCGGGAACTGCATAATTGGACTTTGGTTGTCTGGGTTTTTCCTCAATCTCCACCGCATTCCATTCCGCATCAAACGAAACTACGCCGTAGGCTTCCGGATTGGCGACATGATACCCGAATACAGCCCCTCCTTTTTCTTCTTCTACCCTTTTTCTTGCGTTTTGTAAAGTAACCTCCAGATTGGTACCATAAAAAATATTATCGCCTAAAATCAGGGCTACATCGTCATCTCCGATAAACTCCTCCCCAATAATGAAAGCCTGAGCCAGTCCTTCGGGATTAGGCTGAACTTTATAGGAAAACTTCATCCCTAATTGCTCACCTGTTCCAAACAATTTTTCAAAAAGGGGTAAATCATGAGGAGTGGAAATCACCAGAACCTCCCTTATTCCGGCCATCATTAAAACAGAAAGCGGATAGTAAACCATGGGTTTGTCGTAAACCGGCATGAGCTGCTTACTTACTGCAAGTGTCAACGGATGTAATCTTGTACCGGAACCTCCGGCGAGTATGATACCTTTCATTTAAAATAACTTGATTCGTATAAAAAACGCGGAGTACAAACCCTGAGATTCGTACGCCGCGCAAAATTAAGCATTTTTCTTTTTATATTACTGCTGAATCACAATTTTTTGAGAATGAGTATGTCCTTCACTTTCAAAAATCAGGTAATAAACCCCTGGATTTAAGTGATTTAGTTCCAGCACCTCAGTATAATTTACTTTTCCGTTAAGGTTTACGGCTCTGCTTACTACATTTTGGCCCAGCAGATTTACTACACTCAACCGGATATTTTCAAGATTGTTTTCACTGAATTCTACTTTTACGGTTCCCTGAGAAGGATTCGGATAAACAGTGATATTTTTAAAGTATCCGTCATCAATTCCAACCGCCTGAACTGTAAAGGAGGTATCCGATACACCACAACTGTTCGTTACACTAAAAGTTACGGTATAAGGACCAGGTCCCGGATAGGTATGAGTCGGGCTTGGCAATGAACTCGTAGCCGGCGTTCCGCCTCCGAATGTCCACAGATACGTTCCAAATGAAGAACCTGCATTATTGAATGACAAAGTGAGTGGGTTATTGTTGGTGATCGAATAACTTGCAAAAGCTACCGGAAGCGGATTTATCGTTACATTCACTGTATCATATACCCCGCAGCCCAGCAGATTAAACACCCCTAACCAATACGTATTTGTCTGAGTTACCGGCAGTGTCTGAGTAGTAGCCGAAGTATTCCAGAGGTAAGTATAACCATTCGGGAAATTCCCTCCCACTAGAACGGTATCACCGCATTTTGTGAAGTCCGTTCCCAGCGTGACAGAATGCGTTGGTGCAGGGTATAAGTCAATATTCATAGGAACTCTTGCACTGAAACAAGTACCGGCTCTCACCGCCCAGTCATAGAAATAATAGTAAATACTCGTAGAGAGCGAAGTGCCTACAAATCCTGCATTAAGGGACATAGCATCCTGAAGTACAAGCGGATAGTAAGAGGTGGCTACAGCATTGGATTCATATCCAAACTTAACCGGAGTACCTCCGTTCACATTCAACGCTGCCAGAGAAGACATTCTCATCGAATAGGAAGTACCCAGTGCATTGGGAGCCAGGAAGAAATTCAGCGGAACTCTTACCATATACTTACCATTTACAGTCACTACATTGCTCCAGTCATTCCAGTTTCTGGTATAAAGTATTGTTTCGCCACTATCAGTTGACTGATAAATCCGGATTTGAATCGTTCCTGTAATGGTATTCACATCGGGGAAAATACTTACAGAATCAATAATAATGGGGGCTGTTACGTCAAAAACAAGTCCTCTGTTGGAAGTATTGGCATAAGTAGCAGAGTTCATAGCCGGAATACCGACGGCATTGGCAAAATGACCCAGATTATAGGATTGAGCATATAAAGTAATCGGATCTGTAGCAAGATAGTCAAAGGTGGCTCCTCCTCCTACCTGACTGCCTCCGGTAGGGTCGTCATACCAAACTACATAATCGCCATTGGAAACCGCACTTAACTGAACCCAGCCGGGACAAACCGTAGTGTCACTTACTACCGGGGCACTTGGGGCAGAAGAAATATCCACACTAATGGTTTTATTAAAGGAACAACCCACAGAAGCATAAGTTGCAGTAGCATATACAAGAGAAGGCTGATTAATCGTGACACAACTTGTCGTTACCGCAGCATTTGGATTACCCAGGGGCAGAGGATCTACTACCCAGGAATATGCAGCGCCGGGACTAGTCATACACATCTGCACTGTTCCGCTACATTTTACGGTATCTGAGGGCAGAAACTCCACAGGTGTAGGCAGAATTGTTACATTTACTCCCTGACGGCTTGTAGCACAGGACAAAGGCATAATTCTGACTTTCCAGTCATACAGTCCGAAATACTTGGTATTGTTGGAGGGGGGATCACCATAAGTTCCGCTGATATAAATATGTCGGGTAGTCGTACCCGTTTCATTCAGAATCAGGTCAGGATTCGTGGCTACATAAAATCCTCCGGCAATGCCCTCATATAATAAAGTATTATTGGTAGCTACAACGAGCGCATGATCTCCTTTTTTGGCAAAAAATCCAAGAGGAATCACCGTTTTGAACGGGCTGGGAAGTGTATTGTAAGTAACACTTGCTTCAATCGCACCGGTTACGGCATCAACCATATTAATTTTAATCGCTCCGGCAGATGCAGCATAAACCGTTACCGAGTCAATATAAACTCCGCCTACTCCGGCGCTTGTCCCTGAAGTATTACCCACTGTAAATTTCTGACCTTTATTGATAACGGTTCCTGTAAGTGTACTTGCGCCGACGTTTCTTAATCCGACTACATCATGAAGGTCTGCTGTACTAAAGGCCTGAGCATAAACTGTAGTGGAAGCAGAGAAATTGATATTTACAGGAGAGCCTGCCCCGATTACATTCCCTCCGGTTGCTGCACTCCACCATACAATCTGATCTGAATTGCTGCTGCTTGCGTTAAGAGTAACCGACCCTCCGCAATTCTGTACAGCAGGTGCAGTGACTGTACCAGGCTGAGTCATAATATTCACACTGACAAAGCCGGTATCCCGGCATGTGGCAGCACCTGTGTTGGTTACAGAGGCAATTCCCCTCAGGTTATACAGCCCGGGATTTGTAAGGGAAAGCGTCTGATTGGTGGTAGAGCCGGTATAGCTTGAACCTGTAACGGTCCATGAATAAGTAGCACCCGGATTATTGAGGTTTTTAACCACCGGAGGGCTACAGGTAACTACATTGTCCCCTAAATCTATATCCGGAGATTTTAATACTGTGATATTTAAAGGAGCTCTTCCGGCACTCTGACAGGGCAATACCGAAATTGTCCAGTCATAAAAATTGTAATACCGGTTGGTTACCGCTCCACCAGTAGAACTGATTCCTTCATAAATACTCATTACTCCATTGATATCATAGGGATACTGACTAATGGAAGCACCAGCGTAAGTCTGTCCCATAGAAACCGTTCCGGTACCCTTTAACAGCAACCTGTACCCCGTTCCCTCATATACAAAGAACCCAAGGTTCAGGGTTGTAAGACCATTTGTACTTTGCCCCAGCGTAAATTGTTTGGAATTGAGAATTACTCCTGCTGAGTTCTGGAGCTCTACCTTAAAGGTTATATTGGAGCTGATAGCCTGTACTTTTACCTCTTCGATAATAATCGATTTTCCGGGTTGTACACTAAATCTTAATCCGGTATTGGAAGCAGAGCCTATGACATTTGCCTGCGTATTACCAATCTGCTGGGTGAACTGACTCAGACCATAGCTTTGAGCATAAACCGTAGTCGTTGTAGTATTCATAGAATTACCGGTTACAGAATAGGTAAAAGGGCTTCCCGCACCAAGTACATTCCCTCCGGTAGCCGCATCCCACCACAGAACCTGATTATTTCCTGCATTGGCAGTAAGATTTACCGGTCCGGCGCAGGTTGTAATTCCGGAAACGGTAGGATTACTGATATTTGCAAAAACCTGAACATTAATGGTATCTCTGACCGAGCACCCTCCCAGCGTAACTTTTGATTCCATCTCAGCAAAACCCGTGGTAATCGTAGTGGTAGGGCCTGTGGCAGGTGACTGACCAGTAGTCAGATTTTTCCACTGATAGGTAATTCCCGTACCAAGACTTCCCATATCCAGCGTTATCGCTGCACCGCTGCAAGAGGTGGTATCGCTGACATTGGGATGTGGAGGAGAAGGATTTACCGTAACAAGAATACTTTTGGGAGTAGAGCCGCACGTCAATGAACGAATTACCCAATCATAGAAAATCGGATATACCGTAGCTCCGGCTCCGGAAGCACCGGTGATAGAAAGGAAGGCCGGGATTTGCTGAGGATAAACTGCCTGATTTTGTTGTTTGAAACCGACGAGATTATTCATTTTCATCAGCAGTTTATAGCCTGTTCCTTTTCCTATGGTAAAACCAAGATACACTTGCACCTTCTCATAGGAGGTAGTAATAGCCGGAATGGTTATATTTTTGGACGCAACGATTACTCCGGCGGAATTTTCCACTACGATAGTAGCAAAACCGGAATTTTTAGGGTAAATTGTAACGCTGTCTATTGAGAGTGGCTTGATTACATTGAATACAAGTCCGGTATTGGACAGGTTTGAACCGGTATTGGTAGAGCTCGCAGTAAGCCCCGGATAACCGACCCGCTGGAAAATATTTGCAAGGTTAAAAGCCTGTGCATATAATGTATCGGTTGTAGTGGCGTTATAAGCTAACGTATTTCCGCTACCCAGAAAATTACTGCCATTATTCCATTCAGTCCACACCACTCTTGGCGCACTGGAAGTGACGGAAAGATTGACATTTCCCTGACAGGTCGTTACATTATTTCCTGTTGGAGTGGAGGGCTGGGAAGAAAATATTAAATTAACTGTTCTGGAATTGGAGCAACTTACATTATTCGGATGATTGATTGTGGCGGTAGCGGTATAACTTCCTGAACCGGCCGAGGATGGAACCGTAATTGACTGAGTAGTCTGCCCTCCGGGTGACCATAAATACGTTGCCGTTGCACCCTGATTTCCCATATCCAAAACTGCGGAATTACCGCACACAATGGTGTCATTAAGAGTGAAGGAAGGGTTGGAATAGGCGGTGATACTTACCGGAACACGGCTGACACTTTTACATCCGTAAGTATTGATTTTCCAGTTAAACATAAACAAAAACTGGGTAGTAGAGTTAGAAGTAGTCTTTTTGATACTTATCTGGTTCGGTAATGTATAAGGATAAACCCCTGACAGGCCGGAAGCGATTTTCAGCCTGCCTGCGGTGGAATTACTTACTACAAGCCGGTAATCTGTACCCGGAAGCACCTTAAAGCCCAGAGAAACATTATTTCCTATATTGGCAGCAACTGACCTCGTCGCTGAATTCAATACCTGATTCATGCTATTTCTCAACTCAATTTTAACAGAACCTGAAAATTCCGGAATGATTGTCACCTCGCAGATTTCGATTGGCTGAAATACATCAAATATCTCTCCGGCCGGACTTGCGGAATTGACAGTGGAAAGGCTTGTTCCTGCTCCTGTATATCCTACGCCATTACTGCATAATGTACTGAGATTTGCCGACTCTACATACAAAGTAGTATTCCCGGTAAGATTATATAAAAACGGAGTACCTAAACCAATCGGAGCGCCGCCTGTAGCGGTAGTGTACCACAATAATCCGGCACCTGACGGAGCAGTGGCTGAAAGCGCAATCTGCCCGATACAAC
The DNA here is from genome assembly GCA_019695295.1 of Bacteroidia bacterium. GTDB lineage: Bacteria > Bacteroidota > Bacteroidia > J057 > J057 > JAAFHL01. The sequence goes on from JAIBAH010000004.1 coordinate 7,501, forward strand.
CATAAACAGGGCTTGAAGTGGAAGGGGAAGCAGGAGTAGTCATAAACTGAACCCGGATAGAATCCCTTGTAGTAATTCCGGAAACTGTTACTTCAACCCAGTAGGTTTTAATAGCAGCAGTCCCTGAAGTAACCGACCTTGTAGCTCCGGTAGAGGCATTATCCCAAAAATATGTACCTCCGGAAGTAGTCGCATTCAGCAGCAGGGTAGTCCCTGTACATACAGCAGTATCCCTGCCCAAAACTCCTGTCTGAGCATGAGCGGGTAATAAAAATGTAAAATAAGCAATGATTGTTAACAGTAATAGTCGAAAAAGATGATTCATATTAAATAAAAAATTATTATTTTAAAACAAAAGCAATACTTTCCAAGTATATCAAATTTTGTGCTAATTTAGGAAAAAACTTGATATCAGCCATTAAAATTTCATTAATTTCAAAAAACTTTAAGTTTAAAATATCTTTAACAGTTTAAATGATACAAAATATCAATATAATACAGCCTCGTGCAAAGGTTTTCTGGCTTACAGGATTGTCCGGCTCCGGAAAAACAACCTTGTCGGTAAAGGTAAAAGAAAAACTTCAGAAAAACAATTTTTTTACCATAATATTAGACGGGGATGAAGTCAGAAAGACAATATCTTCAGACCTTGGATATGGAATCGAAGGACGTAATGAGAACGTAAGAAGAGTGGCTGAGGTTGCCAGACTTTTTGCTAACGAAGGAATTACCGTTCTGTGCTCTCTGATGAGTCCCACCCAAAGAATCCGGCAAACAGCCCGCGATATCATTGGTGAAAACAATTTTCGTGAAATTTATATCCATGCTTCTCTGGATACATGTATTCAGCGTGACACCAAAGGCTTGTATATGAGAGCAAAAGAAGGAAAAATTTCGGGTTTAAGCGGATTTGACAGCCCATTTGAGCCGCCTGAAAATCCTTTCCGGATGATTGATACAGAAAAAAACAGTGTAAATGATTGTACAGATGATTTGTTTTACGCAATTTTGCAGGAAATTCAGGAAATCCAATGACGTTTCTATATCCGTTTGCATTATTATTATTGATTATTCCTTTATATTATCTCTATTTTCATAAAAAAAATGAAAATCGTCAGTTTGCGCCGGTAAAACTCTCTTCTCTTGCTGAAAATTTTTCGGTCAAAACCACCAAAATCCTGTTACTGGAAAACCTCTACCTTTTCAGAACTCTGGCCTTCGTCTTTCTGGTAATTGTTATTGCAAGGCCTGTTTCCTATGATGAAATGGAAAACTCAGAAATTGAAGGAATTGATATTGCCATCTCTCTGGATATTTCCAATAGTATGATGACCAATGATATGATTCCCAACCGACTCGAAGCAGCAAAACAAACTACCTGGGATTTTATTGATAAAAGACCTTATGACCGGATTGCTCTGGTTCTTTTTTCAGGGGAAAGTTTTACGCTCTGCCCCCTTACCAATGACCACAATATTCTGAAACAATATCTTGAAAACGTAGGAAATCAGCGCATTATGAAAGACGGGACTGCAATCGGAATGGGACTTGCCACTGCGGTAAACAGACTGGCCGAATCCAAATCGAAAAGCCGGATTGTAATTTTACTTACGGACGGTATGAATAATTCCGGCATCATTGACCCGCTTACCGCACTTGATCTCGCCGTAAAAAACAACATTTCAGTCTATACTATCGGAATCGGAAGAATGGGACAGGATTTTGACGAAAGCCTTCTGAGAAAAATTGCAGAAAACTCCAAAGGCGAATATTTCTACGCTGCGACCAATCAGGAACTGGAAGGAATCTACTCCCGGATTGATATGCTGGAAAAATCGAGAATAGAAGTAGAAAACCAACAGCATCAAAACGAGTTGTTTCGCCCGTTTCTCCTTGCCGCCCTGTTCTTTTTACTCCTTGAGTTTGTCCTGAAGTATGGATTTATCCGAAGCATCAGCTAACCCTTTTCCGTTCAAACAGAAATTCTTACCGTTCAGCCACTGTTTTTTATCGCTTGGGGAAAAACACTGACGATTCCTCCGGCATTAATCGTAAATAGAGTATTAAACCGGAAGTTCTCCTTTTTTTCCAGAATTTACTCGGAGGGGACAACGTTTATAATTATAATATCGTTTATTACACTTAAGAAAACGCAGACAAATGAAAGCATTTGATTTTTCAGAAGAGGCAATCGTTGAAGGATGTTTGCAGGAAGACAGAAAGTTTCAGAAACTACTGTATGAGCGTTATTACGGCGCAATGATGACGGTATGTTTACGGTATTCCGGAAGCAGGGAAGAAGCAAGAGATATTTTGCATGAAGGCTTCATCAAAGTATTTACCAATCTTTCCAAATTCGAAAGGGGTACTAATCTGGGTGCATGGATCAGGCGGATTATCGTCAATACTTCTATTGATTTTTACAGAAGGTCAGCCAAGCAGCCGGATTTCTCTGAAGTCACTCCCAATCTTACGGAATCTGACAGCTTTGATATTATTTCCAATATCAGTGCTGAAGAAATCCTGAAACTGGTTCAGTCTCTCTCTCCGGCTTACAGAACTGTTTTTAATATGTATGTACTCGAAGGGTATCCGCATAAAGAAATAGGAGTAATGCTGGGAATCAGCGAAGGAACTTCCAAATCCAATCTGTCAAAAGCAAGGGTTAAACTCCAGAAAATGGTTTTAAATCTGAGAAATGACAGTAAAAAAACGATAACTTAATATTTTTTCTGCACGGTATTTGTTAAGTCAGAATCTAATCAAAATTTTTAAATAAAAATATAAACGAACGGGAGGATAAGTGAATGGATTTTTTTTACGAAAAGGATATTAAAGATAAATTGAACGGGTGGGAAGAACCCTTCAATGAGAAAGACTGGCATGAAATGGAAAAAATGCTGGATAATATCCCTTTTGACACCCAAATTGCTGATAAATTATTAAATTTTGAAACCCCTTACGTCCATTATGAATGGCAGATTTTTGATATTGCGCTGAAAAATCATTCTTTTGATAGTCATATTCAGAAGTCACTGGAGCAGCCTGAAATGGAATTACCAGTTTCAGATTGGGAAGAGTTTGTCGCCAGTGAGAAAATCCTGAAAGAAGACATGATTTTCCGGGAAAAATTATCGGCAGAAAACAACCTGACCGGAATTCCCGATTTTGAAGCTTTTGAATCCGACTGGAACCGGATAGAATCCGACAATATGATTAGGGAGCAATTCCGGGAAATAGAAGAAAATACTGAGCCGGAAGGATGGTCCGAAATGGAAAACAGCCTGAATTCCCATCGGTTTGATGAGGCAATCTCTCAGAAATTACAACATCATGAAACGCCTCCCGCTGCCGGAGACTGGATGATTTTCAATAAAAAACTGAACGCAGCGGCTCCTGAAAAAACGACTGGACCTGTAAAAGTACTGACGGCGACCTTACTTCTGCTTTTGCTGATGTTTGGCGGATATAGTGGCATTCAGTACTGGAGTGGTAATCAGGAGAAAAAACAATCCGAAACTGATAATAAAAATACCGCTTCAGATAATGACGTTCCCTCTCCTGTAAATCCACCGGCAAAGTCCTCCAATGAGGCAGAGGCAACTCAGAAACCTGCTGAAAATCAGTTTCAGCCAAAGGTATCTGTTGTTCCGCCTGTCCGGAAAGAAACAAATGAAGCGGAGAATAAATCCAGCACTCGGCCTCTGCTTTCACAGTTTAAAAACAAGAAAAACAACAGGACTTCCGGGTCAAAATCCACTATTCCTCCGGTAATTCTTGCTACAATAAATCCAGAAACCGCAGTTTCCCGTAAGATACCGCCTGCCGTTATTGAAAAGGCGTCTGCCAGTACTTCTGATATCGCTCTGAAACCGGATGTACTAACGCCCGTTACTTTCAATAATCCTCCCCGGGAAATCCCCAAAGAAGGCCCAAAAACACAACGGGAGTTACTTACGATTGCCACAGGAAAGACGGCTTTGAAACCTGGGTATAATTTTAATATAGAATCTCCTCAAATGGATTTCAATAACCGGAAATTCAACCCGGAACTTCGCTTTAGTGTATATGGTGGCGGAATTGCAACAGTAGTGGAATTAAAAGACACTGCGGGCATAGGGTTCAATACGGGTATCCGGGGAATCCTGAGCATCAACAAAAAATGGAGTGTAGTCGGAGACTTACTTTATTCGGAGCGGAGTTTCGACCATTTATATTATAAATATTCCGCATTCCATAATACGGACCGGCTCAATTTCCTCAGAGGGAACATTACTTCTGTGGATTTCCCCTTTATGCTGAGGAGAAATTTTGAAGCTGGCAATAAGGTTATTTTCTATGCTCAGGCGGGTGTAGTACCTTCTTTCACCCTTCATGAAAATTATGAACACTATGACCCTGATAAAATCAACAACCTGAATATGAATGACAATGATATCGGCAGAATGATTCCGACGGAGCAACAAATCAATTTTCAGCCTTACGTAGGAAATGTAATTGCCGGAATTGGTTTAAATGTTCAGTATAAAAAATTTGATTTCAGTGTTGAGCCTAAGTTTCAGTGGTGCATTCAGGCGGTAAGTATGGAGCAAAAACGTACTTATACCGCCGGAGTCGGTGTTGCTGTAGGATATAAATTATTTGATTAACTCCTGAAGATTCTGTAAAAGGAGAAAGAATGAAATTTTATTGATTTTCCAGCTCTTCAAAAAACCCTGTTTTCAGGTTTTTCCTCACATTATTCCATACAAAATACCGTCCGTTCATGGCAATATACACACCTTTGGGGAGGGTTTGAACAAATGCAAGTGCGGAACCCAGATTAAAAAAACCATCAGAACTACCAAACTTATAGGGAATCATTGCTCCTGTAAGCACAATCGTTTTGTCCTGAATGACTTTCGCTATTGCAGAGGCAGTTTTGACCATTGTATCTGTACCGTGGGTGATAATAATTTTATCGGAATCCGCATGCAAACAATTATGGATAACAACTTCCCTGTCGGTATCTGTCATATTAAGACTATCTACCATCATCAGGGTACGTACATCAATATTGATACTGCACCTTCCCTGTACAAACATTTCCTGAAGATGAGACTCCTTGAAAAATAGTTGTCCCGAAAGAATATCGTACTCCTTGTCGAATGTGCCTCCTGTTGCAAATACCCTGATATTCATAATTTTATTCTGATTAAAAATTCGTATTTATTGAGGCCGCAAATTTAGGATATTTTTTATCTTAATCCATTTATTTTACCCAATTCCATAAAATTTCTACCGGATGCAGGGCTTTTTTCTGAGTCCCATCCTGAATCTGATGTCTGCAACTGAAACCATGAGCAGAAATTACGGTATTTGGGGCTGCTTTCCTTACCTCAGGAAATACCACGAGCTCCCCTATTTTCATACTCACGTTGTAATGCTCTTTCTCATACCCAAATGAGCCAGCCATTCCACAGCAACCGGAAGCAATCGTCTGAACCTCTGCATTCCTGAGCAGGGAAAATATCTTTGCAGTAAATTTCTGGTCTGAAAGGGCTTTTGCATGACAATGATTATGAACCAGTATCTGAATTTTATCTGATTTAAAACTCTCCGGTATGATATTTTCGGATTCTATTTCTTTTGCCAGAAATTCCTCAAACGTAAAAATATGATTTTTCATTGTCCGGGCTTTTTCCCTGTACTCTTTTTTTACAAGACGGGGAAACTCATCCCTGAAAGTAAGAATTGCCGAAGGCTCCAGTCCTATTAAAGGGCTTCTTTCAGAAATAAGGTCATGGAGAAACTCAAAGTTTTTATCCGAACATTCAGCAGCTTCCTTAAGCAAACCCTTGGAAATAAAGGCCCTTCCGCTTTCGGTATGCTCCGGAATGATGACTTTGTATCCCAGCCTTGTCAGGAGTCGTATTGCCTTAATCCCTACTTCCGCATCATTAAAATTGATAAATTCATCCGCAAAAAGGTAGATTGTTTTAATCGGTCTGATTAACTCTCTGGCCAGCCACTGATAGTTTTCATCATACCATTTTTTCAGGGTCACAGAAGAAAGTAAAGGCAGCTTCCGCTTCTGTGCCACTTTGAGTACTTTTTTAATTACAAATGAAGTGACAGGGTTTTTCAGCATAAAATTGGATATCCCCCGGAATTTCATCGCAGTTTCGTTAATCGCCGCTATTCCTGCAAAGGTTTTTACCGCAAAAGGGATTCCCTGAGACTGATAATACTGAAACAAAAACTCGGCTTTCAGTGTGGCCATATCCACATTGGAAGGGCACTCGGATTTGCAGCCCTTACAGGAAACACACAAATCCATCACGTCGTATATCTCCTTATGATTCAACCGGTTGGGAGATTCCGAATAATTAAGAAACTCTGAAAGTACTTTTGCCCTTGCCCGGGTTGTGTCTTTTTCTTCGAGTGTTGCCATATAAGAGGGGCACATCGTCCCGCCTGCAGCAGCCTGTTTCCGGCAATCTCCGGAGCCACTGCAACGGGAAGCGGCTTTATAGAAACCGGATTCCCCCGAAAAATCCATGATGGTAGGCACATCTATTTCCGGAAGTCCTACGGCCCTGAGATTTTTTTCAATAGGAGGAGCGTCTATGATTTTGCCGGGATTAAAGATATTATCCGGATCCCAGGTATATTTTATTCTTTTCAGTAATTCATAGTTTTTTTCTCCCAGCATAAAAGGAATAAATTCAGACCTTACTCTTCCGTCTCCATGCTCTCCGCTGAGCGAGCCGTTATATTTCTTCACAATCATCGCCGATTCTGTGGCAATCTGACGAAATTCAAAAAGTCCCTCCTCTGTTTTAAGATTCACCAACGGACGAATATGAAGTTCTCCCGCACCCGCATGCGCATAGTACACAGGATACTGATCATAAATTCTGACCATGAGATTATCGAATTCTTTTATATAATCGGCCAGTTCTTCCACCCTTACGGCGGTATCCTCTATGAACTCAACCGGCTTCATTTCTCCGGGCATATTGGCAAGTACCCCTAATCCGGATTTCCGCAACTCCATCGCTTTGTGATTTTCCGGAGGATACAAGGCAGGAAAATGATATCCGAATCCGTTTTGCTTCATCTCTTCCACCATAGAGCGGGCGGTATTTTCCAGTTCGGCTTCTGATTCGCCACAAAATTCTATCATTAATATAGCTGCCGGGTCTCCCTCTATAAAAAAGCGGTTTTTGCTTTGCTCAATATTCCATTTGGTACAATCCAGCACGGCTTTATCCATCAGCTCAACGGCACGGGGCTTATATTTCAGCGTAGTGGTTACAGCACGCAGGGCCTCGTCTATACTATTAAAATGCACCGCAATCATCAGCTCCTTTACCGGTGGAACGGGCAATAAATTCAGGGTTATTTCCGTCATCAGCATCAGCGTTCCTTCGGAGCCGGCAATCAGTTTGGAAAAATTAAAAAGCTCTCCCGACCCGGTGAAAGGCATCATTTGAAGCAGCGAGTCAACGGCGTAGCCTGTACATCTTCTTTTGATATCCGGATGCGGAAAATGTTCCCTGATTTCTTTTTGGTTTTCTTCATCGGATAATTCCTGAAAAATTTGTTGATATATCCGGTTTTCGAGGGTTTTGCCCTGACTTTTCTGATGAAATTCCTGAAGAGAAAGCGGAGAAAATGTCACAAGACTTCCATCTCCCAGCAAACCTTTTACCGAAAGCACATGGTCTCTGGTAACGCCGTAAGCGATAGAGTAACTTCCCGAAGAATTATTTCCCACCATTCCGCCAATCATTGCCCGGTTGGAGGTAGAGGTATTGGGGCCAAAAAACAACCCGTAGGGTTTCAGATAGCGGTTGAGTTCATCCCTTACTACTCCGGGTTCAACCGTTACAGTTTTATTCTTCTGATCCAGGGAAAGAATTCTGTTCATGTACCGGGATACATCCACCACAATTCCATTTCCTACACATTGTCCTGCAAGGGAAGTTCCGGCAGTACGGGGAATAAGTCCGGTTTTGTGCTTCCGGGCATACTGAATCAACTGCAGCAGGTCTTCTCCGTTTTTGGGATACGCAACGGCAAGGGGCAACTCCCTGTAAAGAGAAGCATCCTGAGTGTACATACTTCTCATCATTTTATCGGTAAACAATTCCCCGCTGAGAGACGCTTTCAGGATTCTGAGGCTGGATTCTTCCTGTGTCATACAATAAAAAACAAATGATTGAACTGATTTGGGTGCAAAGATAAGGCTTTCTTTAGAATATAAGATAAGATTGTTTTGCTTTCTTGATTTCCGGAAAATGTCTTTTTTTGCGGAAATATTCCTTTATTTATACATTCTTAGCCACAAAAATACAGAGTGCAGATAATAATGATTAATATTGTAGATGTTTTAAAAAAGATTCTTAATAATTGACGCTACAAATGAATGACAGCAAATGAATAGTCTTTCTTTTATACGGGTTTACTTAAAGAAAAGAAAAATGATTTCCTTTTACCGGAATTTTATCCGTAAAGGAGATTTATGTTTTGATATTGGCGGAAACCAGGGCGAAAGAACGGATTGCTTTTTAAAGTCAGGAGGAAATGTCGTGACCGTTGAGCCTCAAAATAGTTGTGTTAATCTCTTAACTGAAAAATACCGTAATTCGGCAAGAGTAAATGTCATACAGGCTGTTTTAGGGCCTTCCGAATCGGAAGTATTACTCAGAATCTGTGACGAAAGCGACGAATGTTCCACGCTTTCTGAGGAGTTTATCCATACTTATACCGGAATTTCCGGGCTTCACTGGCGAAAAACAGAAAAGGTAAAAATGCTTACGCTGGATAATCTGATTTTACAGTACGGGATGCCTGTTTTTTGTAAACTCGATGTAGAAGGATATGAGTCTGAGGTATTCAAAGGATTATCCCGCCCTTTGCCTGTAATATGCTTTGAGTTCAACTATCCGATTCTTCAGGATAGTATTCGGGCTTTGGAAATACTTTATACGCTTGATAACAGCTATGTTTGTAATTTTTTTCATTATGAAGAAATGGAGCTTCGGATGAAAGAGTGGATGCCTGTCAGGAATTTTATTCAGCAAATAAGAACCCTGATTCCCGCTACCGTTTTGACGGGTGAAATCATAGTGAAAAGTAAGGGGTGGAAAACATAAAAAAAGTGCATCCATCATTATTGTTTTTCATCCTGTTTTTTCAAAGGAATCATTTCCGGATTGGAATAAATCCGGGACTTCACCATAGATTGGGATTTTATCTGCTTATAAAGTCATCGTACAACCACTGACGGAGTGCGTACATTTCCTGTTTTACTTGTGCTACCTTCAGTTTGCCTTTATTTTCCTGAACTTCAATGGTATCTTTCATCCATTCTGCGGTTGCAACCGTACCTTCAGAAGTAATGTATCCGCAGCCTCTTGAAAAAGGATAGAAGGCAAATGGTTTGGTATAGGGATTCATCATATTTTTTCCAAATATATACCTGTGTGAGGGTAAGTCCATCTGACGGAGTAAGGTAGGTACAATGTCTGTCTGAGAAAAGACTTTATCAATATTTTTACCCCGGAATTCCTCTTTGATGACATTTCCGAAAAAGACAAGCGGAATCTGATGAAACTCCTTTTGGTGAGGCCAATAAGGCTTATGTGTTGCGTGACTATGATCTGAAACAAGGACAAACAGGGTATTGTTGTACCACGGTTGTTTCCGGGCTTCCTGAAAAAAAAGTTTCAAGGCTTCATCAGCATAAATAATAGTATTGATATAAGGGTTTTGGCTACTTTCTGTTCTTTTCCGGTAAGGTTCAGGGATTCTGTAGGGTGAATGAGAACTAACCGTAAACCAGGCATAGAAAAAAGGGTGCTTTGCGTGATTTAATTCTCCGAGAAATATTTTTGCCATATCTTTGTCATGAATGCCAAGAGAGGTCAGTTTACCGCTGTTTCCCAACTCGTTTTCATCCACAATTTTCTGAAACTTTTTATCTTCCACATATAACCGGATGTTTCCATAACTCAGATTGCTACCGTAATAAAAAGCGGTTTCGTATCCAATTTTTTCCAGTTCCTGATTAATCGCAGGCATTTTATGGGTTTTGAAGATGATATTTACAATCTGATTTTCAGTACAGCTTGGATACCCGCTCAACACTGCCGGAATTCCCTGGTCAGACACATTGCTGTTGGCATAAAACTGAGAAAAATATATTCCGCTCCTGCAAAGAGAATCAGTAAAGGGAGCAAAATTATCTCCCCCGAAAGCCTTTATCATCTGAGCAGACCAGCTTTCCAGAATGATAAAAACAATATTGGGGCGGGAGGTAGTCATAAAATGAACAGTAGTGTCTTTGGGCACAGCATACAATGAGTTTACAGTCCTTTTCATTTCTTCCTTTTCCATCACGACAAATGGGTTTTCAGTCAGTTTTTTTTTGTAGTTCAATGCCTGAACCCCAAAACCCCAAAGCGGATTTACCGTTGCTTCGTTTAAACAGGGATTTTTACTGAAGAAGGTGTTTCTGCCGGACAATGGATTTCCTTTTACCCCTCCTTCCTTTCCTATCAAAAATATCAGCGAAACAATAAAAACAAAAGCAGCAAACCGTAATCTGTCCGGGTTAATATTTAAATTTACAGATTCCAGCAGAGGGAATACCCATTTTTTAAAAAGAAAGGAAACCAGTAATGTACATATTACAATTCCGGATATAAATATCACAAATAAATAACCGCTTACTGTTCTGATAACTTCGGAAGGATGTGATAAATGCAGAAGGTACGGGATATTGATTTTCGTTTTCAGTTCATAATAAATTCCGGTTTCAGTATAGGCCACCAAAGAATAAATAACGGTTTCAAACAGAAAAAAATAATATGCAGCCCGCTGAAAGTTACTGGAAGGATATAAAAAATGCAGGCTGATAAAAAAAGCAGGGATAATCATCAGCAAAAAAACCATTGCTATATCGGTAGGAAGTCCGTAAAAAATGGCTCGGGCTGCTTCAATCCAGGTGATTCCAATCTGCTGAAATAACAGGAAAAACACTTTAAGCAAAAGAAATAATATCATCCATATTATGGCTGAATACAGCAGAGATTTCAGGTAAAGTTTTGTATTCATATCCAAATCATTGAGATAAAAGAGGGAAGTCCGGTAAAAACTGAATTTTATGGCTTTTTTACCGCAATTATACGTTTTATTCCGGAATTTTACAAGGAATCTGTTACTTTTTGCATAAACAACAGATTTTCGCTTACTGTATGAACCTAAATCATAAATTTCAGTTATAAAAACAGTATTACAATTACAGTACCTACACCCAAAGCATGCATAAAGGACTAAACTCAAAAGAAGTAAATGAAAAACTAAACACTCATGGATATAATGAATTACCATCTGCCAAACCCAAAAATGTATTGGGAATCGCTTTTGAGGTAATGAAAGAGCCTATGTTTATTTTATTGATAAGCTGCGGTGTACTATATATGATTCTTGGGGATTACAAAGAGGGGGCAATACTGCTTTCCACAATTCTGATTATTATCTTTATTACTTTTTATCAGTATCAGAAAACAGAAAAAGCACTACAGGCCCTTCGTCAACTGTCTGCTCCCAAAGCAAGGGCAATACGGGATGGAAAAGAAATTCACATTGAGAGCAGGGAAATCGTTCCGGATGACTTACTGCTGCTAAGGGAAGGAGACAGAGTGCCGGCAGATTCAGTCGTTCTGGATTCTGTGAATCTTACGATAGACGAGTCTTTACTTACGGGAGAATCGGTACCTGTACTGAAAAATAATACTCCCGATGAGGTAGTCGCCAATGTTTTTAGCGGAACAATGGTTGTATCCGGAAAAGGGACTATCCGGGTCACTGATACAGGGTCGAATACTCAGTTTGGAAAAATCGGTACTTCCCTGAGGAATATAGAGCAGGATGAAACCCGCTTACAAAAAGAAATGAAAATTCTTATCCGGAACCTGTTCATCATCGGGGCAGTATTAAGTATCGGGGTGGTTTTGGCTTATTATTTTACAAGAGGAAATCTCATTCAGTCCATCCTCAACGGACTTTCTTCTGCTATGGCTATCTTACCGGAAGAATTCCCGGTGGTTCTGACGGTTTTCCTTGCACTTGGCTCATGGAAACTTTCTAAAAACAATGTACTGACCCGTAAACCTTCCGCAATCGAAACCCTTGGCTCAGCTACTGTACTTTGTACCGACAAAACCGGAACTATAACGATGAATAAAATGGATGTGGCTTCTGTTTATTCGGTGAAAGAAACGGTGGATAAGGATGGGGACTGGATAAATCTTTCTGAAGATACGCAGGCAATCATCCTGACTTCGCTTCTTGCTTCTCAGAAAAATTCTGCTGATCCGATGGAACAGGCAATTGAAGCACTTTCCCGGAAAGTTTTTCCGGATACTCCCCTTGAATATACGCTGATAAAAGAATATCCCCTGAGCAAAGAACAGATGATGATGACCTGCGTAACCCGTGAAAACCAGACGAAGAAGTTTTCCGTATCTGCAAAAGGGGCTCCTGAAGTGGTTATGGATTTATGCAGGCTAAAAGAGGAAGAAAAAGCCACGCATAAAAAGAGATTAAACCAAATGGCGGAAAAAGGATACCGGGTAATTGCAGTTGCTGATTCGGAAATGCCGGAGGCAGGTATGCCTGAAGAGAAATCAGGGTTTGATTATCGGTTTCTCGGGCTTATCGGATTTCATGACCCTATCCGTCCTGAGGTTCCCAAGGCAGTGAAAGAGTGTCAGGAAGCGGGTATCAAAGTAATTATGATCACAGGGGATTTTCCGGTTACGGCAAGAAGTATTGCCAATGAAGCGGGTATAAAAATCATTGGGGAAATCATTTCCGGGGAAGAACTCAACGATATGACTGACGCAGCTCTGAAAAAAAAGATAAAACATGTTTCCGTTTTTGCACGGGTGATTCCTGAACAGAAACTGAGGATTGTTCAGGCGCTGAAATCCAATCATGAAGTGGTGGCAATGACAGGTGACGGAGTGAATGATGCACCAGCTTTGAAAGCATCGGATATTGGCATTGCCATGGGTAAAAAAGGGACTGATGTGGCAAGAGCAGCATCTTCACTGGTATTGCTGGATGATAATTTTGCTTCTGTGGTTGGTGCTATCCGTTCAGGAAGAAGAATTTTCGACAATTTACAAAAGGCAATGTCTTATATTATTGCAATTCATATTCCGATTGTGGGCTTATCACTCCTTCCGGCATTTATGACAAAACTCCCCTTGCTGCTTATGCCTTTGCATATCATCTTCATGGAGCTTATCATTGACCCTGTTTGCTCAGTTGCTTTTGAATCAGAGCAGGAAGAAAAATCCATTATGAATCGCCCGCCCCGAAATCCGGACAAGAAATTTTTTGGAGGAAGAAAAATTTTGATGAGTGTACTTCAGGGGTTAATGTTGCTTTCGATGGTGATTATTGTTTACTTCCTTTCCATCCGGGAAGGGCATTCGGACGGAGAAATCAGAGCCATTACGTTTTCTGCCCTGATTACCGGCAATGTATTTCTGATTCTGAGCAGTCTTTCCAGAACAAGAAGTTTTTTGGCGGTCTTTACTGAACGTAATTATGCAGTAATGATAATTCTGACCCTGACGGCGATTCTTTTATTACTGGTTTTATACATCCCGTTTTTACAGGATATCTTTGGTTTTCAGTCCCCCGGTTTTTATCATTTCATTCCCTCTCTTGCAGGAGCATCAATTATGCTGATAATTCTTGAAGGGATTAAGCTATTTAATTTTCAAAGAAATAAAAAGTAAAAAACATTGCTCTCTTATACATAACACCAACAGAAAATATGATAGCCGGATAAAAACACAATCCTGATTTATATTTACCGGAAATCAGGAGGTCCACACAAACAGTTTGGTAAGCAATTGCCATTTCCCCTCTCTTTTTACCAGAATCACTTTATGTCCCCCTCCACACAGAGAGCCACATTTTGCGGTAAGATTCAGGACTGCAATTTGTCCGTTTTGTGAAAAGTAAGGGGGAGAAAACATAAAAAAAAGTGCATCATTATTGTTTGTCTTTCTGTATTTTTCCCATTCTTTTTCTGTATTTTCAAAGGAAGCGTTACCGGATTGCAATAAATCTGCAACTTCGCCATAAGGCAGGATTGTCAGACCCGGGAGTGAATCTTTATCCATCAGCAGATTTTTCTGTGTCTGACTTTTAAAATACGCCCAATCCTCAAAGGTCAGACTGTCTTTTCCTTCAGTGAGGGACTGTACCCGTCCGGCAATCAGGGAAAAAGCGCTGCTATCCGCCCAGACATTCTCTTCTTTGGGAATCATTACCGAAATTACTCTCTTTACAGCATGCATTTTGATGCTGTCAGTGGCTGCTACTGCCCGTATTACCGCATAAATTTCAGGATTTGATACCGGTTGTGTAAGCATTGGAGCGGAATCGGGTTTTTGTGTTCTGTATTTGTAAATCCAGACCCCAATAATCGTGAGCAGAAACAAAAACACAAATGTCACAATCAGTATATATTTCTGGACGTTTCCGTTGCGGGGGTTTTTTACTGCGTCTCCGAACTTTTTTATGCTTCCGGCCACACCATTTACAATTCCGTCCACCCATTTTTTATCGAACTTAGTGAATAAGAAAGAAACCGAGGTAAGTTCTTTCTCTGCCGATACATCCGAAAATACTTCATCTGCCATTCGTACGGCGAGCGACAGGGAAGGGGTTCTTGAATTTCTGCCGGCGATGAGGTTGGCAATGGCATTCACGAGTCCGTCCACTCCGTTTTTATCAAACTTACAGAGGAAATTACAGAATTCAAGAATGAGTTTTCCCGCTTTTTCAAATAACTGATTCTGATAAAAGTGATGGAAAGAAAGTCTGTAAAAGAATCCGCTTTCCCTGTTTCCGGAAGGGGCTGAAAAATACCGGTAAGCAATCGCAATCCCTGCAAAAACAATCATTACCGACAAAAAGATAAGATACCCGTGATTTATGCCCTCATTACTGTGAGCGGTTTCAGAGATATTCAATCCCCTCAGAATCGGGCTGTTCTCTCCGGAGAAAGGATTCAGGGAAAAAGGAAGAAAGGTGGAAGCTACCCCCAGAATCAGCACAGGCACCAACATCAAATACCCTCCGTCATGAAAGTGAAAGAGGGTTGAAGGAAAAAGTTTTTGTAAACGGTTTTCTCCCAGAAATACCCATAAAACCTGTTTGGCGGAATAAAGTGCCGTAAGGAAGGTAGTGAGCAAGCCCGAAACCATCATAAAGAGGGTAAAAGGATTGGGGTGATGAAGCCCCTTTTCTACCAAAGCAGTAAGTATTCCTTCCTTGGACAAAAAACCGGAGAAGAAAGGGATTCCGGCAAGTGCACTGATGCATAGCATAAAAGCCAGAAAAGTTTTGGGCATGACTTTCCATAATCCTCCCATCCATCGCATATCCTGAGGATTTACAGCCGAACCGTCAGCCAGGGTAACTTTTCCCGTTTCGTGGTGAATCGTGTGTATGATAATGGCCGCACATAAAAAGAGGCCACATTTAAAAAAAGCATGGGTTACCAGATGAAACATACTGTATGAAGGAGAGCCGGCACCGATTCCCATTACCATAATTCCCAGTTGAGAGAGCGTGGAATAAGCCAGTACTTTCTTAATATCCCACTGACTCAGGGCAGCAAAAGCAGCAGCAAAAGCAGTAATTGCCCCGCTGATTCCGATTACGTACAGGGCTTCCTGCGTAAAAAGCCCAAAGGAACGAATGAGCAGATACACCCCGGCCGCAACCATCGTGGCCGCATGAATGAGGGAAGAAACCGGCGTAGGTCCTTCCATAGCGTCAGGAAGCCATACCTGCAAGGGAAACTGTGCCGATTTACCCATACATCCTCCGAAAAGCAGCACCCCAATCAGGGTTTGTTCTGAATGCGGAAGCGGCTGGCTTTGAATCAGACGCAGAATTTCGCTGATGTGAGTGGTTTGATAATGTGCAAATAAAATCAGGATTGCACTGATAAAACCCAAATCTCCAATCCGGTTCATCAGAAAGGCTTTTTGTGCTGCGCGGGCGGCGGTATCTTTCCCGAACCAGAAACCAATGAGAAGGTAAGAACTGACTCCTACCAGTTCCCAGAAAATAAACAAAAAGAGGAAATTATCAGAGAGTACAATCCCTAACATTGAGAAACAAAACAAGCCCAGATAGCCCCAGTAACGGAACTCATACGGCTCTTTCCGGATATATTCTATGGAAAACAAATGTACAATAGTACTAATCCCTGTAACAATCAGCAACATAAGAGCCGAAAGGGAATCCAGATGATAACCACCGGTAAGGTTAAGTACTTTCCCTGCATTCTGAAAATGAAACCAGGTAAAAGAATAAGAAAGTGGCTGACTGTTTATCCAAACCCGCTGAAACAAATACAGGGAAATCAAAAAGGATATACCAAGCGTAAAAGTAGAAAACACTCCAATCAACCGGTTATTTTTTCCGTACATAACAGATAAAATAAAATTGAGCAGTGCAAGACCCGGTACCGAGAAGATGAGTGTATCCATAAAAATTTTCATTTAGATTAAAACCCGCTGCAAATATAGATTGTTTTTTGAAATTTATTGAGATAAGCCCTAACGGGTCTTCACGCTAAAGGTAGTTTTATAAAAAAACAAATAATTTTTACTTTTTTTTGATGTATAAACAAAACTTTATATCTTTGAAGCAATATTAAACTAATAACTCAATTTTAAATATGGCTAATCATGTATTTACCTTAGGTGTAGAAGAAGAATTTCAGATTATAGACCCCGAAACCGGTGAGTTACGCTCCCATATGCATCAGGTAATAGAGGGCGGATACAAAATGTTGAAAGAGCAGGTGAAAGCAGAAATGCATACGTCTGTCGTGGAAGTGGGCACCGGAATATGTCAGAATATTCAGCAGGCAAGGGAAGAAGTGACTCATCTGAGAAAAGTAATCGCAGAAGTAGCAATTCAGAACGGGCTGAGAATCGGCTCTGCGGGTACACATCCCTATTCAAGATGGCAGGATCAAACGATAACCAATCATCCGAGATATAACGAAATCATTAACGAACTGAAAGATGTAGCGAGGGGAAATCTCATTTTCGGTCTGCATGTACATACGGGCATTCCTGACAGGGAAACCGGAGTACACCTGATGAATGCTGCCCGGTATTTTTTACCTCATATTTATGCACTTTCCACTAATTCTCCTTTCTGGGAAGGAAGAAATACGGGATTTAAATCCTTCCGTTCCAAGATTTTTGACCGTTTTCCCCGTACCGGGATTCCGGATGTATTTCAAAGCGCGGCAGAATATGATGATTATATCGCATTACTCGTAAAAACCAATTGTATTGACAACGGCAAAAAAATATGGTGGGATATTCGTCTCCATCCTTTTTTTCAGACCATTGAATGGAGGGTGTGTGATGCTCCGCTCAGAGTGGATGAGACTATTGCTATTACGGCACTGATTCAGGCGGTAATGGTGAAGTTGTATAAACTGATGCAAAGCAATCTTACCTTCCGAATTTATAGCAGAGCCTTAATCAATGAAAATAAATGGAGAGCTTCCCGCTATGGAATTGAAGGGAAAATGATTGATTTCGGCAAGCAGACCGAGGTCTCCACCAAGGATTTGGTATATGAATTACTGGATTTTGTGGATGATGTAGTAGATGAATTGGGGAGCCGGCACGAATTAAAATATATCTATCAGATGCTTGAGCAGGGAACGGGCGCGGATCGTCAGCTTGCCGTTTATAATCATACGAATGGCAACCTTAAATCAGTGGTTGATTATATTATTTCCGAAACTCACCACGGTCTGTTCTGATTATCCTGTAAAATCCTTAAAGAAACTTAATCTGTAAAAAAGCAAAAACCGGAGGTTGGACACTCCGGTTTTTTACTTTCAGGATTTCCTGAGATTTATTCAACGATAAATTTCTGGGTTATAATTTTACTTTCAGAAGCAATTTCAAGATAGTAAACCCCTGTTGCCCAGCTTCTGACATCCAGAACAAGTTTTTGATCAGGAAGGTTCTCTTCATTCATCACTGTTTGAGAATACACCACCTGACCTACACCGTTATAGACATTCAGCTGTGCAAACCCGGTTTTGAATAACTGATATTCTACATTGAGGTAATCCTGAGCAGGACTTGGATAGGTATTCAGATAAATTTCCTCCGGTGCAAGCTTTAACGCTACAGTATTGCTGTACTTATAGGTATTATCAATATCTACCATTTTCAGGCGGTAATGAATCTTATCCTTTGCTATCTGAACTACCCCTACATCCCTGTATTGATAGGAAAGTACGTCATCGCTGTTTCCGGCTGCTGCCACACTTCCTATTCCCTCAAAAGTTTGTCCGTTATCCAGTGAACGCTCAACAGCAAAATGAGAGGAGTTTACTTCATTTGTAGTGGACCATCTCAGCAACCCGTCCGCCTGATCCATGATGGCAGTAAAGCCAAGAAGTTCAACCGGGAAAGCAGAGCCTGCTCTTGCATATCCTGCGTCAATATTCCTTTTGAGTTCATTGTACTGAAGCGGGTTTATGATATCCGTAAGCCCGTAAATCAGGTTTCCGTACGATGTAATCATTGTAGTATTGACATCGCTGTCGGTGCTGTCATTCTGAGTATCTGAATTATAGAGCGTGAACTCACACAGCGGACACCCACCCGGATACTGCTCAAATGCCACACGATAAGATACACCGGGTTCCAGATTACGGAAAATATAGCTTCCGTCATCAGTGGTTTTCCCTCTTTTAAGGATATTTCCGGATGCATCGAGTAGTAAAATATTGACGTCAGCCAGAATTGGCTCAGTAGAACTGTCAAATATTCCATCCGCTGTATTAGGCACATTGAGGATTCCGTCAATAAAAGCGATTCCGGTCAGGGCTGCTGAAGGGGTAAGCCCGGCATCAGCCGCTTCTTTCTGTTCCCCTGCTGCAATTGTATATTGTCCACCGTTTCCATTTGCAGGGTCGGCGTCACTGTCTGTGCTGTCATCTCCCCCCCGGTTCTGAACTGTGAAACTGCTGCCTGCCGGAAGAGTAAGGAAACGAATCTCATAAGTGCCTGCTGCAAGGTTGCTGAAGTGATACATCCCATCGGAACCGGTAACGGTAATGGCAAGCAATTGATTTCCTGTATCATATAGCCCTGCAGTAACTCCGGATACCGGCTTTTCTCCATTAGTCTGAATACCATCTACATTGGTAGAGAGAACCATTCCAGGCTGATAATCATACCATACATAACCGTATAGAGAGGCCTCAGGAAGGGCGATAATACCGGCATCAAGGCTTAGATTTAAATCGCCGGGATTGAGTGTAATCACATCAGTATTTCCGGTTAATGGATTTACGTCACTGTCTGTATTGATATTTCCACCCTGATTTGCAGTTGTAAACAATGCTCCAGCAGGAAGTGTAGAGAAACCAACAGAATAATCTCCCGGATCAAGATTAGGGAAAAGGTACCATCCATTGGCATCGGTAATTGCATTGGCGATGTCAGTACCGGAATTGTCATATACGGTTACAGTAACGCCCCATACTCCCGGCTCGTTTGAATCCTGGATTCCGTTACGATTCAGGTCATTCCAGACATAATTACCCAAACCAGCCTGATTTGTACTGTAAATACCGGCGTCAATGTCGGGTCTTGTCTGACCTGTAGCCAGAAATTCAGCTGCCGTAGTAGCGGTAGTCCCATCCATGGAAGGAATTGCATCGCTGTCAGTATTGTTGTTTCCACCCTGACCAGGCTGAGTAAACACATATCCGGCAGGAATATTACTGAATCTTACAATATAATCGCTCTCATCCAAATCCGTAAACAGGTAGTATCCGCTGCTATTGGTGGTAGTAGTTTTCAATACCACTCCTGAGCCATTCAATAATGTAACAGCTACTCCGGCGACACCGGATTCTCCATTATCCTGTAATCCGTTTTGATTGATATCGTACCATACAAAGTTGCCTAAGGCACCCAGTACTGTCGGGTTGTATGCGCCGGCATCTATACTCAGATTGGATTCGCCGGCATCAATTGTGACCATCACAGAGCCTGTTCCATCCGTATCGCTGTCAAGGTTGTCGTTAGCTCCCGCATTGGCATTGGTAAATACATATCCGGAAGGCAGCAATCCGAAGCTCAGTTCGTACAACCCTGCTTCCAGATTATTAAAGAGATAATATCCGGTGGCATTGGTTTCTGTGGTCAGAACCGTTGCTGTGCTGATATTTACCAGCGATATTCTCACTCCGGCAATTCCCGGCTCACCGGTATCCTGAATACCATTATGATTCAGGTCATTCCATACATAATCGCCGATACTTCCATTGCCTGCTTCAGAAGAAGTTGCAATTAATCCGGCATCAACTGTCGGGTCATAAGTATTCGCTAATATATTTATCACACCAGTCTTTGCTGTAGAAACAAATGGATCACTGTCCTGTGCGTCATTCCCTCCAAGGTCATTTTGGGTAATCGTATATTCTGAAGGAATATTTTCAAAGGAAACGCGATAATTACCGGCATCCAGTCCCAGAAAGCGGTAGTTGCCATTTCCATCCGTCATTGTGGTATGCAGCAACACAGTTCCTGCGGCATTCCAAAGATTTACAGTAACTCCTGCAACTCCATATTCTCCGTTATCCTGAATTCCGTTTGAGTTGACATCCATCCAGACCCTGTCTCCCAGTCCTGCATTTTGTGAAAGCGGGTTATAGATTCCTGCGTCAATACTCATATTATTATCGCCTCCGTCAACATAGAATACAGCCGTAGTACCAGAAGCATCAATATCGCTGTCGTTTTCGGTATCGGTTGTAGCACCCTGTGGGCTCACCTGCCACCCTGAAGGAAGATTTGTGAAGGAGAGGTAATATTCTCCGGCGGTTAATCCCGTAAAAAGATATTCTCCATATGCATTGGTAACAGTTGATGCAATGATATTATCCAGTTTATCGGACAGGGTTACAGTAACTCCCGGAACACCATTTTCAGCCGCATCCTGAATTCCATCCTGATTGATATCCTGCCATACATAGTTGCCTACGCTTGCAAGAGTATCAGAGAGGAGAATAATTCCTGCATCCCAGTTCAGATCACTTTGTCCGGAAGAAAGCGTAATAGCTCCCGTTTTTCCGGCGTTTGTTCCGGAAGTATTGACATCACTGTCATTGTTTCCGCCTCCGCTAAAGGAAGTAAAGGCATAACCGGCCGGAAGTGAAAACCCTACCTGATAATTTCCGGCATTCAGATTGTTAAACAGATAGAAGCCGGCACCATCTGTAAGGGTGTTTCTCATGACACTCCCTGAACCGTTATACAACGTCACCAGTACATTCGAAACACCTTTTTCTGAAGCGTCCTGAGTACCGTTTCCATTCTCGTCATACCATACAAAGTCTCCGAGTTCAGCGGTGGTGGAAGAAGAAGTGTAAATAATTCCCGCATCCACATCCAGTCTGTACACACCGTCAGTGACCAGAACAAAGCCTGAGTTTCCGGTTACCGGGTCAGCATCGCTGTCACTTGCATTTCCGCTACCTTTGGCAGTGAATACATAATCTACCGGAAGGCGAAAGGTTACGGTGTAATAATCAGCCGGTAAGCCTGTAAATATATAATATCCGGTTGCGTCGGTGATAGTACTTGCAAGTACATTTCCCAAAGTATCACTGAGGGTTACGGAAATCCCTGCAACTCCTGACTCTGCATTATCCTGAATGCCATTCTGATTACTGTCAAGCCATACAAAATCACCAATAGAGGCAACGATACTAAATCCTATATCATACGTATGATTTACAGAGCCTGCGCCTCCGGTAGTAACGGGAATATAAGGCATTCCATTCAGAACAGCAGCACCGGCAGTAAATCCGGCAGCGATTGAAGCGTCACTGTCGTTCATGTCGGCGTAGCTACCCTGACCGGTATTGTCCCGGGTCAGAATATACCCCAAACTTCCCAGAACGAGGTTTTTAGTGACCGGATCAAATTGTCCGTTCAGACCAAAAATTACATTATAGCAAGAATTATAGGCTAAACCGGAGAAATCTCCTGAAACCGGTGCTCCTGTTGCCAGGCTCACTCCCTGATTCGCCACATTACTTTGATTGAAGTAGTATTCTCCTTTTGTATTCGTAGTGCTTAGTCCTACAAGTGTTCCGTTACAATCAAATAATCCCACCTGAATACCGCTTAATCCTGACTCTCCCGGATCCTGAACGCCATCTTTATCCGTATCCACCCATACATAATTTCCGATTTCAGCCGGAGCCGCATTACAAAGGGCTTCGATATCACCAATACCGTTTCCTTTTGAATAGGTATTCGAAGGCAAGTAATTGGGTTCCTGAGTAACGTATCCTTTCACCCAGTTACCGGAATTATTACTGAAATAACTCAACCCGGTAGAACCCGTTACCCCGCTCAGAATGGGTCTTACATTATCATAAGCGGCTGTAACGACAAGTGTATCGTGAGGCAGTACAAGAAGTCCGCCCATATTGGTTTCATCGTGTCCGTGAGTCTGTGGAGTAGAGGTTCCCCAGAAATAGGAGTCCTGATGATAAAACTCTCCTCCCATTCCTTTTACAAGGCCTGGTCCCTGATTGGTATTTGCCCCTGTAGTGGTATTTACCCCTGTTTTAGTGCCAATCACCGTTGCATTATTTTCGATACTCCAGGTTCCGTCCGGATTACTTCCGGCTCTCAGAATATCTCCGCCCGGTACAGTAATCACTACCAGGCTATCGCCCGGAGCAGCCGGAGGATACAGAATCGGATTTACCTGCTCTCCAAATCTATCCACAAAGCTTAAGATCATATCCCCTCTGTCAAATTCGATATCTGCAAGAATCGGCTGAGCATATCCGGCATTAAACAAACTGTCAAGTCCGGGAATTACCGGTTGCAAAGCAACAGAGAAATAGGCATCATACTGTAATTCAATTTTATTTCTGTCCCAAACGTTGATCCACGGATTCCAGTCTGCTTTAAGGGTGGGGAGACTTCCGGTCAGACTTCCCCTTTCATAATTCAAAGGGAAAGAAAGTACAGGAGTAGCAGAAATTACATTTGAACCGGGGATATATTCCAGTACATTCGCTGTAAGATTGGATATATCCTGAGTATTTTCAGCGGCACAAACAGCACCGATATAGAGTTTCCCTTCATGAAAGGAAAGTGCGAAAGGACGGAGAGTGTCAGTTGCCGCACAAAGAGAAGCAGGCATTGGCGTTATAATAATACTTGAAGCAGGCGGTGCGGAACCATCCGGCATAAGAGGAATTTCATATAATTGTCTGTCATTCAGATTAATGGTAAACAACGTTCTGTTGTCATCTGAAATTTCAAGGTCACCCATTCCTCCTTTGGTTACATTTTCAAAAGCCTGAGCAGAATAATAAACGTATGTACTTTGTGGTACTCCAAACGCACCATTAAAATATGCCGGGCTATTTAAGTCCATAAAAACAGAGGCAGAAGTAATATCATTTCCATTTCCCTGATTTCCGGAATTATCTACTTTGTAAATCGCGCCTGTACTTCCGCCGCTGAGCGTACCCAATACAGAGCTCGCTTTTACGGTAGCCGAAACAAAGATATTTTCATGCGTTCTGTCATAGGCTACTCCCCAAACGGAACCGATGTCTGTTGCATTTACTGATACCGGAAAAGTATTCGGTGTAGCATAAGTACTGGAATCTGTCGAAGAGTTACTACCCCAACTGTAAAAAGTGGAAAGAAGACCCGGCGCAGAAGAGGAAACACCTGGAGCATCTACCCTGAAATTCTGGGCAAGAACAAGTTGAGGGTCTTCCTGACAATATTCACCGGGATAGGTTAAGCCCAGACTTGCAGTACAGGTATTGGCATTTACAAACTGTACCGCGGTTCCGTTATTTGCTCCCTGTAATGACGGGATTAACCCTGAAGGGAATCCGGTAAACTCCAGCCTTACTTTGGCAGTAAGCGGAATCTGAACCGCAGTAAAAGTAAATTGTCCCTGATAATCGGTAGGGGTGGTAACAGTTCCTGTGGTCACTCCTGTATCCCAGAAAGCGGTGACCATTACCCCTTCAACACCCGCTGTTTCTGATACATCCCGGATTCCGTTATCATTTAAGTCATGATATACAACCCCTCCGGTAGAACCCGACTCACAAGGGGTGAGGATACAGTTGCTTGCTGCTAAGTTCAGGGCTACAGGAGTAGCACTGTTTCCGGAAACAGTATAAACAGCAGTTACCATCCCGCTCACAGGGGTAGTAACCGGAACGACAAAGGTCAGCACCAAAGGATGAGCAGCAGAGGAAAGCGCAATAGTTTGAGAAGCAGCTCCCGGAACGGATACTACAATCGCTTCGCCGGGCTGATTGTATCTCCAGTCCACTACCACTCTTACCTCTACCTGACTTATACCTCCGGCAGTATTTCCATTACTGTCATAGCAATCAGAAACCTGTACACTGGTATATATTTCAGGCGTTGTGGGTACAAATCCCATATCATAAGAATGATTGATTGTACCCCAGGGGCCGGCGTTAAAGTACATCAGCGGATAATCAGAAAAAGTGGGGTCAGTAATCAAAGAATGTACAGCATCACTGTCAGTCAGATCCTGACCGACTCCTGTTCCCTGATTGGCCTGAGTCAGAGCATAAATAGCGGTACCAATATGCAAGCTTTTGTTTACTCTGTCAAACTGCCCGTTCAATCCCGCAAGGATATAGTAATGTTCATTGGGGGTCATTCCGGTAAATCCATTATTGGGTACACCGGAAGTATTCACTCCGGTTGTATCTACGTTATCATGATTAAAATAATATTCTCCGGCAGCATTCGTAGCAGTAACCCCGATAAGGTTTCCATTGCTATTGTATAACCTCAATTCTACTCCTTGCAGTCCGGTTTCACCGTTGTTCTGAATCCCATCTTTATTGGAATCTATCCATAAATAATTTCCGATTTCCAGAGGCGGATGATAAAAACCGGCATCAATCGTTGAGTTGTACTTGGCGGCTCCGGTTCCGCTATTATTGATTGTAAATACAGGAGAATATCCATTGAGGTCCGCGTCAGAGTTGCCATCTGTAGCCGCAGCCGGATTTTGGGTAGAAAGGATATTTCCCGGATGAGTGGCAGGAAATTTTATGTAATAATTTCCGGAAGTGGAAATGCTGAACTGATAGTATCCGGGATTTCCTCCATTATCTGCGGTTACAGTATCCAGAACAAAAACATCATCTCCTCCGCCAATTATACCATTTGCACCTGCAAACCAAAGTTCCACTGAAACGCCATTTATACCATTGGCCGCAGGTTCATCCTGTAAACCATTGCCATTGACGTCATTCCAGACATAATTACCCACAGAACCCGGAGAGCAGGGTTGTGGAGCGTCATAAGAATCCGTATCAGAGCAGGTACCAGACTCAAACGCAGCCTCTATCAAATTTCCGGTTGTACCATCAGAAGGCACCTGAAAGGTTAATAAAACAGGAGAAAACACTCCATTGGAAACTTTGACAGTATCGGTCTGACCGGCAACCGTCACTATAATATCCTCCCCAAAAGGCTCATTACTCCACTCCAAAAACACATCTACCAAAGCGTGCCCTGTTGTAGAATCCAGCATACAAAGACTGGTTTTTACATCAGTAATCATCAGAGAGCATACCCCTGGCAAACAAGGAGCAGGAGCAAAAAAACGATAGGTAGAAGCGCCGCTCGCACATCCGCTGGCAAAAGCGGCACTTAATGTATGTTCCAGCCCGTCAGCAGGTATCTGAAAAGAAACCAACTGCGGAGAAGAAGCGGTTGCGGGATTAATGGTTTGACTGACGGCTCCGGTTACGCTCACATTTATCAACTGCCCTGAAGGCGGATTATTCCATGCAATAAATGCATTGACCGTAGCCTGACTGCTACCGCTTGTATAAACACATTCACTTACAGTATATTGATAAATCTCCAAATCACAGGCGGTTGAAGGATAGATTCCCAGGTCCCAGGTCCTGTCATCCTCCAATTCGTCAATCCGGGTTACAACGGTAATTTCCCCATCAGAATCCAGCGCATTATTTCCTGCGGAATTGGAGGGAGAAGCCTGATAACCTAAAGGTAAAATAAAATGTGCATAATAATTCCCTTCCGGCAGATTGGGGAAAAGATAATTTCCATTATCATCCGTAATCGTAAAATCCACTCTTGTATCCACATTGATATCAGGGATTCCATCTCCATTATCCCTGAACAAATCAACGATTACACCGGAAACACCATTTTCTCCCGGATCCTGAACGCCATCCTGATCTGTATCCATCCAGACTCTGTCTCCATACATACCGGGAGAAGGAGCCTGCACCCGTATTCCGACTTTAATCGGTTCCGCAGGAATCAGCGGGGTATTATTGTCGGTACGGTTAGCCGTAAATCCAAAAGAATTCCAGGCAATTTCATTATTTACAGGAGCATCAACCGGGGCGCGCATAGGCCAGTAAAACAAGAGAGAATCCCCCCCCGATAAGGTGGAAGTACCAAAATCTAATTTCACTGATTGTACGGTAGTGATATCCAGCGGGGGAGTAACACTCCAGCCAGGTACTGAACACCCTCCGGGAAAAGGAGACGGGTCGGTCGGTTGCTTCACCTCGTCACGACAAGGATTGGAAACAGTAGAATAATAAACAGTAATTCCGGCCGGAGCAGCTATCGGGCCTGCAAGATTAGGTCTCCACTCCGTATTTCTGGGAGAAGGGTCAATCACCCCCACATCCCCAACAAAAGGAAGGATATCAATAATCTGAATACTGTTCATAGGAATATTTCCTGTATTTTTCACAATGAGCTTATAGTCCGCGTTTCCACCTGATACAGTATAACCATAATCCGGAAAACGGGAATACATATTATCCAATTCTCCTCTCACCCATTTGCGGGACTCCATAGAAGCAGAAGGGCTTACCCGACAAGTATAACAGCAATAGTCATTCGTTGTAATCGGGTGGTTTTCGGTGAGGTTCGCATCTGAGTCCCAGTCGTTAGGGTCCACAATTCCACCTGCCCAGATATTATCAGGCTGATGTGCTGAAGCATTGGCAGCAGTAGCCGTAAAATCGGTAATATAGTTAACGCCGGGGGTAAGTCCACCGGTTACCCTTACTGTTGCGGATACGGTAAAGTTTGTTCCGTAAGGCATTATCGTATTGGCAGGAAAAGTCCACCGGTACAAATCTTTGATTACACCTGCCCTTGTAAAATAATTAGGAATAATCTGTAGTGCAGGAGCAGGCAGCCCGGAGGTACTCACCGTAAAATTATTGGATACAAACTGATATCCGTGGGGAATCAGCATCATACAGACGGGTTGCTGCGCATTGGAATATCCCGGGTCAGAAGTGTAAGTCCCTGAAAAGGTGATATCCTGTCCTATGGATAAATTATTATAACAACTGGGAGAATTTCCCACATTAAAAAGAATACGGGAAGTGGTCGGGCGCGGTTGCAGCGTAACGCAGGTATTGCAGATAGTACGGGCAGAAAGCGAAGGGATACCTGCTGTGCTACTGTTCCAGTAAAAACAATTGTTTACCGTTTCGGGATTAACCGGCTCGTAAGCAGGCGAAAATGTAAGAATATTATATCCGTTCAAAGAAGTATTGGCAGGAAAAGGAGAGTTCAGTACAAATTTTAACTTTGTAAAATACACTCCGGGACCCAACAACGGTACCACATCAAACCCGTTTGTATAAGTATGACTAACCCAGGTATTTCCGCTTAAATTGGTTTGATATTCAACATGATTCAGAAAACTCATGGCGTCCCATCTTACCCCTCTGTAAGCATTACTCTGATTAATCCGTATATTTGCGGGAATACTGTCTATAATTTCCAGATTATTGAGTGCAACATTTCCTGTATTCTGAAACCCAATCTGATACGTAAAGGTATTGTTGGGATAAACATTCCCGCAGGAAGGGCTGATTGTAAGATTTCCATTTACAACAGGGGCTGCCAGGGTCGTAATCTCCTCCAGATCGGTAAGGCAGGTTCCTCCGATATTCTCCCCGTGATACAGGATGTCCTGCGTTCCGCTAAAAGGGGTGTATTGAACCGTAGCAATATTTCTTACAATATTGCCCGGACTAAAAGTCGATGAATTATATTGTACCGCAATGTCCACCCAATACATTTGTGCACTCCATATTCCGGAAAAATAACTTAAATCCGGTATATTGGCAGAAACGAGCCCGCCTGAATGAGTTCCTGTCCCTACAAGCGTACCAGACGCATTGTAAATATTTGCACTGACAAACTGAGTACCCGCAGGTAAAGTATCTGTCAGTACAATATTGGTAGCCTGCAAAGTACCCAGCGGAGCACTGTAAGAATACCCTCCGGTTTTTATCAGAATCCGGTAAGTTGTGATATTATCAATAGCCCCGCCTCCCAGTAAGGTTTTTTGAGCACATATACGCGGAACCGCCGTTACAGTCATACTATGGTTTTTTAATCCTGACGTATAACCGCCACTTGCAGTCATTTCTGCAGTTGTAGTTACGATAGTATTGTTGGGGGTAATCAGATTCCAAACCCGTACCTCAAACTCCAGTACACCATTTGAACCGGAAGCAAGCGGACTGATAAAATTAATGGTGAGTTTTTTTGAACCGGGTGTATTATTAAACACAAAGTTGGAAACGGGAGCGTGTGCTGTTCCTGCAAAATTTGAAACCGAATACACCGCGTCAGGTACAGGAATTTCAATTTTCACTCCGGTAGCATTGCCCGTTGTACTTGAAACCGAATAATTTAACTGCATTGTATAAATGTCCCCTGATTGAATGCTGCCAAGCCCGTTCTTCTCCTGATAATTCAAAGAAAGCGTCACCTGACTTCTCATGGTTAAGGGTAAAAACATCAATAAAAAAAAGACAATACTGAAACAACAAAATCTTGCGTAAGACCCCGAAACAGATAAAATACTCTTTCTTTCAAACATTAGCTTTAAATAATTATACCCGGTATTCATTAGACTCATAATATGGTTAATAAATTCAAACATTCTTACAAAAAAATCAATGAACCGAAACAAGAAAAAGAATAAAAAATGAAAATTTCCTCCCCTTATTTCTATCCTTTATGCACCTAACAATATTTATACCAATTTATCTATTCCCTGATTTCAGCCGGAATAATTATTCGAATATGTACAAATACCCGAGGCTGTCCAAAAAGTAAAAATCTCATTTCTAAAATTACGAATTTGTTAGTTTAAAGGCTATAAATGAATATTTAACTGATAAATCATTAATAGAAACCACTTTTTAGTAACAAATATAAATTATAGTTTCGTAGAAATAATCTTTTCGGACAGCCTCTGAGAATTCAATCAGTACCGGTTTTATTCTATAAAGTATAATTTTCTGGACAAAATACCTGATTTTCTTACATCCTTTACTCCTGTTCCTCCTCTCATCCCCTCGGCTTCCCGATTCCCCTCGTATCTTTAAGTCTGCCCGACTTAAAGACCTCAATGCAACGGAAGGTTTGTAAATTCCGGAAAGAAAGAACCCGTTCCCGTAAGTCTTCCGAAGGGCGACTTACGGGAAATTATAAATGCAAGTCTCCCGACTTGCGTCTTACTCCAGCAACTCCAATTCCAGCCTCCCCTATTTCCTTTAGCGTTTACCCGCAGGCATCACCAAACGAAACAAAGCCTGGCTAAATTGTAACTGACTTCTTTAAATAGTGTTGCCATACCAAATTTATAATTTGTTTAATTCTGGTTCTAATAGATATATCGCTATCCCTTCCAAAGCTTCTGCTTCTCTATTGGTTTCACAAAATTCAATTCTAATTCTACATTTGGTTTTAAAGTAATCAAGTACTTGATATCTATCTTCAAACCTTTCACTTTTAATAAGTTTCCCAACGAGCGTATGAGTGCTTTCGTGTTTTAAATCTGTACCAAACCGAATATGAAATTTATTTGTTTTGCCTATATAAATAATTTTTTCGTCTTCATAAATTAAATAAACTCCCATTCTGTCTTTAAGAGCAGCTACTTCATTAAAAGTCATAAAATTACTTTTCAATAAAGTTTCAAGTTTAGATTTTAGTATTTCCAGTTTTTCTTCCATAAAATATCCTTTAATCCCCAACCGGTTCCTTCCTCAACGCCTCTCTCAATACCTGTTGCAGTAATGTTGAATTTTGTAATTCACTTTGTTTGATACTTGCTTCCAACTCATTGCAATACTGCATCAGTTCCTCTAATTTTTGAACGATACGGTTTTGTTCGGATAATGGGGGAAGGGGAATAATAAATTGTTCAAGATTATATTTAGGCAAACCTTCCCGCCCTGCACCTGTAGTTGAGGAAAAAATAAACCTTTGAAAAAATGGTGACAAAGCAATAGAATGATAGAAGTTGTTGTCTACCAAAAGCGGTCTTATAATACAAACGTGCTGACTAACATTTCCTTCTTCAAAACCCTCTGGAACCAAAGCACATCTCCCCATTGACCCACCAGTAATATTCAGTAAAATATCTTTTGCAAATACTGTTGTACTATTCATTAGCTTATGCATTTCATCGGATATAAATTTTATATCATCATAAACCAACCCGCTGTCATAAATATTTTGAGAACGAAAAAACGGTTTCCCATTAGAGGAATAATTGCTTCCCTTTGGGGTGCTACCAGAGCCGATTTTTGTACAAATCTCCCCCAACCTACACCACACCCAATTCTCCGGAATATCAAAAGGAATTTCTTCTGGCTTGATGGGGGGCAGTTCCTTTTCCTTTTTGAGTTTCTTTTCAGCAATCAGTTTTTCTTTTTCGGCTTTTATCTTTTTAAGCAATTCGCTTGCAGGCTCGTCTTTTGGGTTTTGCTCCACCAATTTCCCTTGCACCGCATCTTGCAATAATTGCTGACGGAGTTTTTTTACTAGAGTGAGTTGATGGGTGAGTTCGGTGGAGATTGCGCTTCCGTTTTTCTCCAATAACCGAATGTTTTCAATTAGTTGTCCTTGAGTTTTAATGTCAGGTAATAATAATTCCAGTTCAAATAATTGAGTTGTATTTATTCTTTGTGTAGCAACACCCGAAGCTATCTTAGCAAGTTCTAAATAAAAATTACCTTGCTTAAAAAAATAGAAAATAAACTCAGGCAAACATGATTCGTCAACATCAAATGCCGGTAAATCTGAACTGCTTTCAAAGCCATCTAACTCAGGTGGGACAATTCCGAATGCACCTTTATGAAAATTTTGTTTGCCATAAATAAACTGTCCTGCCCTTCTCACATATTGTTTCGTTGCTCCTTCTACTTCATTTTCGAATCCTCTTTTTTCAACTCCGAGGACTTTTAATCTTACAGTTATTCTGCGGTCGGGATTTGGATTCTCTGAAATGATTTTACTTTCGGTAAGAATATTGCCTAATTTCACTTTTTTCCAAGCCATATTTTATAGGTTTTTCGGCTTTAGCCGAAGGTTTAAATAATATAAATTGAGTATGAATTTTAAAAGGTGCTTCGGCTTTAGCCGAAATGTACTCTTCATCTGAAACTGAAACTCCTTCTTCATCTGAAACTGAAACTCCTTCTTCATCTGAAGCTGAAACTCCTTCTTCATCTTTAGCCGAAATGTACTCTTCATCTGAAGCTGAAACTCCTTCTTCGGCTGAAGCTGAAATCCCTTCTTCGGCTGAAGCTGAAACTCCTTCTTCGGCTGAAGCTGAAACTCCTTCTTCGGCTGAAGCCGAAGCGCCTAAATTTGATGCTCCCACTCAGGTTTTAAGTAGGAAAACTCCCAATCTCTCGCATTTTCTACCAATCCTGCTTTTACGGGATTTTCTAAAACGTAGCGAATGATATTTTGTAACTCTTTTTTGTTTCTTGTATAATAATCAAAACTATCTTTCTGCCAAAAGGCTCCTTTTCTCCCTAAAATCTTATTCGCTTTAAAGGCAGAGCCGCCCTTTATTCGGTGCATAATGTCGTATAATTGCATATACTCTTTGTCTTCTTTTTCAAATGCTTCCCATTCGTCTGCTTGTATATGCGTACTTATAACTAAGTGTACATGGTTTGACATAATACAATAAGCGATTAACTCATAATATTCGTTATCGTATTGATGCATTTTATCTGCAACAATTTGAGCTACTCCGGGATTCTTTAACCAATGATTGCCATATTGTGTATGGTCTAATTCGGTTTCAAATACTTTGAAGTAGGCCTTTCGTAAAGTTTGTTTCTCCGTAAAAAAAAATTCAGGTTTTTCTTTTTGCAATAGGCTTATTTTTTTTTCGTATGCGTCTTTTAATAGACTAACCACTACTTTTGGTAATGAGTCTATCAATCGGAACGTTACAAAAAAAGTAGCCCCAATAGGTTGTATATGTGGGAGTTGTGTATAATAGTTTGTTTTTATTTCTTTCATAATCTTACAGGTTTTTCGACTTTAGCCGAAAATTAATTAATCACTATTAACCTCTTTCGGCTAAGGCCGAAGCACCTCAATCGGTAATCTGCTAAGCAATGAGTAGTAAATTACTGTACTGAGATGAGAGGAATATAAAGATATCTTGAATATAGTTTTGCGTCATTTTACTTTACAGCTTCTTTTAATTGTTGTAATAATTCATTGCTTTTGGCAAAACTACTCGCCAGCATTTCCATCAGTTCCGCACTGCTATACTCCCTCTCTTCTTCCTTTTTAGTCGGATTCTTAATATCCAAATCATACCCCCGTTCCATAATCGTTTTAATATTTACTTTCCAGCAGATTTCACTTTCCGTGCGGTTGTTCCACCATTGTTTTATGGGCTCAAATTCTTTCAGCTGAATCGGTCTTGTTTTATTGTAAGCCTTATATCCTTCGGGCATTCGGTGTTCATAATACCAAATATCTTTGGTGGGTTTACCTTTGTCGAAAAACAATAAGTTGGTAGCCACCGTTGCATAAGGCTGAAAAACAGAATTAGGCAAACGAATAATAGTGTGAAGGTTGCAATCTTCCAGTAACTTTTGACGAATCCGTTGCTTTACGCCATCCCCTGTTAAACTGCCATCAGGCAATACAATTCCTGCCCGTCCGTCTTGCTTCAGCAAATGAATCATCAAAATCAAAAACAAGTCGGCACTTTCCTTTGTCCGGTAGGTTTGCGGAAAATTGGTTTCGTTATTGTTGGCTACAATTCCCCCAAATGGCGGATTCGCCAGTATTACATTTACCCGGTGCTTTTCGGTGTAATTACTCAAGGGTTGGTCTAAAGCATCCCCAAATTGGATATTCGGGATTTCAATATCGTGTAAAATCAAATTCGTAGTGGCCAGTAAGTAAGGCAAAGGCTTGTACTCCCAGCCTGCAATATTTTCCTCAATACTTTTTCTGTCTTTTACATTTTTGGCTTGTTTCTTCAAATGCGCTATGGCACAAGTCAGATATCCCCCCGTTCCGCAAGCAGGGTCAAGCACCTTTTCCCCCAATTGCGGATTAATCATTTCAGTAATAAATTGCGTAATGGCTCTGGGAGTATAAAATTCCCCGCTTTTGCCCGCACTTTGCAATTCCTTTAAAATGGTTTCATACAATTCGCCAAAAGCGTGGCGGTCTTTGGCAATATTAAAATCAATTTCATTCAGCTTGTTCAATACCTTCCGGATATTGATACCACTCTTCATATAATTGTTGTTGCCCTCAAAAACTTCCCGTACAATTACCGCACGCTGATTGCCTGTGCTTAAATCCAAATTACGAAGTGCAGGAAACAACTCTCTGTCCACAAAATTCAGTAATTCATCCCCCGTCATTCCTTCATCATCCCCTGCCCAATTTCCCTTTTCTTTTACCCAGTGAAACTTATCAGGAATGGGAGAGAGGTATTTGTCGTCCAGTACCTCTAATTCTTTGTCTTTATCCGAAAATATTTTCAAAAAAAGCATCCAGCCCAATTGCTCAATGCGTTGTGCATCGCCATTGAGGCCTGTGTCCTGCCACATGATATTTTGAATACTTTTTACTATGCCTCCGATATTGCTCATTCTTTTTTATGCTGTTTTATAAAGTTCCATTTCTAATTCTTTTACCGCCTGCAAATATTTTTCTCTGCTTCCAAACTCGTTGATGATTTCAAGCGGTGAACCAAATTCATCAAACGGATTTACTCTCAATACTTCAATGCTTTCAATGTTAGTGATACCCTCGTCCGCATATTTGTCCAGCAACGCTTCCAGTACTTTTTTGGCCTGGTCGCCATACTTTGTAAAGTAGTTTCGCTTCTTCACATTGCTCGCTCTTTCCTGTCTTGTCAATGGCGGCTGGTCAAATGCTACGTGACAAATCAAATCGAACAAATCCACTTCTTTGTTTACTGCATCATACAAGGCTTCTACCATTACACCCTGTTCCTGCAATTCGGCAATGATTGCTTCTTTCCGGTCGGTGGTGTTCCATTTGTTTAAAAAGTCATCCAGCGAAGCAAAGTTTTCTTTGATAATTTCTTTGGTGTGGTCTTTTAAACTTGTAGTGATTGGTTTTCCGTGCTGGTCAAAATACAATTCACGACTAATCAATACCGAAACATCTACACCGTTTACATACACTTTTTCTCTTCTTACATCGGGGTCTCTGGTAACCCAGTTGCCCCCTAAAGAGGAACCATCAGGATAACGAATATTGACTTTTTCAAAAACGATTGCTTCGCCTGTAGCTTCGTCCAGAACGGTTACCGTATTTTCCTCTTCTTCAATCACCACCAGTGATAAATCTTCGTCCTGCGAAACGGGTTTTACCCGAATAGGGTCGCCATCAAACGCAGCGTCTGCAAACAAATCTGTTGCGTTTCTGAAATCAAGAATAGTAAAATACATTTTTCCGTACTCTTCATTAATCCGGGTCCCCCTGCCAATGATTTGTTTGAACTTGGTCATTGAATTGATATTGGCATCCAGCACAATTACTTTACAAGTCTGTGCATCCACACCCGTAGTCATCAATTCGGAAGTGGTGGCAATAACCGGATATTTTTCTTCAGGATTAATAAAGTTGTCTAATTCGCGTTTGCCCTCGTCATTGTCGCCGGTTATTTGCATTACATACTTGTAGTTCTCTGCCACCAAATCAGCATTTTGTCTGGCTAAAGCAGTTCGCATCCGTTCAGCGTGGTCAATATCCACACAAAACACAATTGTTTTTGCAAAACGGTCATACCCGTGTAAAAATTCAGTGAGCTTTTTAGCAACCAATTCCGTTCGTTCTTCAATCACCAGATTGCGGTCAAAGTCCTTTCGGTTGTATATTCTGTCTTCAACCAGGTTTCCGTCCTTGTCCGTTTTCCCCTGATCTGGTCTCCAGCCTTCGGCATCCACATTCAAACCAATTCTAACCACACGATAAGGAGCAAGAAAACCATCATCAATTCCCTGTTTCAACGAATAGGTATAAACAGGGTCGCCAAAATATTCGGTGTTGCTTGTTTCTTTCGTTTCTTTAGGGGTAGCGGTTAAACCAATATGCGTTGCTTTTTTAAAGTAGGATAAAATTTCTCTCCAGCTACTGTCTTCCTTAGCGCTACCTCTGTGGCACTCATCAATTACAATCAAGTCAAAAAAGTCGGGAGAAAATTGTTTATAAACATTTGCATCTTCGTCTGAACCCGATAGCCCCTGATACAAAGCCAAATAAATTTCATAGCTTTTATCAATTTGCCGGTGCTTCACCACCGTCATTTTATCCTTAAAATGCTTGAAGTCGCCTCTTCGTGTTTGGTCAATCAAAGCATTACGGTCGGCCAAAAACAAAATCCGTTTTTTGGCCCCGCTTTTCCAAAGTCGGTGAATGATTTGAAAAGCCGTATAGGTTTTCCCTGTACCTGTTGCCATTACCAGAATAATTCGGTTCTGACCATTCGCAATAGCTTCAACCGTCCTGTTTACTGCAATTTGCTGGTAATATCTCGGCTTGCGGTTCGTACCGTCAAAATAATAATCCTGGGAAGCAATCTTTTCAGCAGTCGGCGTTGTAATGCCTTTATATTTTTTGTATTTCTCCCAAAGTTGTTCGGGAGTAGGAAACTCGTCAATACCAATTTCAGTTTCAATATCTCCGTCTGTTGCTGTACGGTCGTGAAACAAAAAGCCATCACCGTTACTACTAAAAACACAAGGAATATCCAGTATTTGAGCATAGTCCAAAGCCTGTTGTATTCCTGCCCTTACGGAATGTCTGTTGTCCTTCGCCTCAATGATTGCAATGGGAATATTGGGCTTATAATACAAAATGTAGTCAGCCCGTTTTCGATTTCCCCTTGCCGTCAGCTTACCTCTTACATATATTTTTCCGTCCGTGAACGAAACCTCTTCCAATAACTGCGTCTGTCTATTCCAGCCCGATCTTTCAACCGCAGGAGTAATAAACTTAGTGCAAATATCCCGTTCAGAAAGGCTTTTTTTATCTATCATTTATACTTTCAAATTCATTATTAAAAAACTCGAATTATTATCAGTGCATTGGCTAAAAACGGCTCTTTGGGTATTGCTGAAGCATTGGCTTCTGTCGGGCAAAACCCAATGTACTAAATGTGAAGTTGGCTTGATAAATCGGATATACGACAAGCGATTTGTTGGTGGCTTTTATTCTTTATCTAAATAGCCAGTTGATGTCTTTATTTTGATTTGTAGCCTCATTAGCCAATTCTTTAAATTTTTGCATAGTTTCCTCAAAGCACTTTATTATCTCTTCTTCTGATTTTATTTCATCAAGTTTTTTTCTTATCAGTTCAAATACAAATCCTTTTTTTCCTTCGGGCGCAGGCAATTCTATGGGGCGATAACCTTCAAAATATTTTTTCAAAAACGAATACGCTTGAATATCAGAATCTTGCATATAAAATGTAAAAACAAGTGCCATATCTTCCATTGAAAAGCCCATACAAATATCAGAATAAGTTTTTGGTAAGATATTAGTCTTATAAATGATGAACCGATTATGCACAGATGTAAGTTGATTATATCTATACTTTGATTGAGTAAAGCAGTTTGTTGAACCAAAAATCTGTTCAAACCTTTTACACACACTATTAAGAATGTGATTCATTTTTAGGATAGTATTGCCTATATTGGGCATTATCAAAATATTTTGCTCTTCAAAACTCATATCTTTTATTTCGTTATTGGTAATTAAGAATTTAACAAACAGTTGAGATAATATATCATTTGGATAATTTGGTTGTTTTTGAATAAAATTAACTACATCAATCCATCTATATTGCTTAAAATTATGTGGATTTGATTCCTCTTTCGATATTTCCACTTTGGGGTCATACCTTTTCGTGCAATAACATAATTTAGTTTTTTTACCTTTTTTACTTAATTCGTCTAGGATGCGACTATACTTTGGTAGTTGCCCATGTCCTTCGTTGCTATTTACTTTGTTTTCTACAAAGCAAACAGTGTCTTCGTTTTCAAAAACCATATCAATAATTGAAGCGTTATTTTTATAATGTTTTTGGGTTCTTACTGAAAAATCATTTCCCTCTACTCCCAAAAAGTCATTCATAAATACTTGTAATAAAATATAATCATTTGATAATACCCCAGCTAACAACTCTGTGATAAAATCCTCTAATGGAGTGCTATTTTCTCTGCGACCTTTTCGGTATAGTTTTAATAAATTATTGAATATCATAATATTGTTTTTTAATAGCCACTAACTCTAATATTAACGAAATACATTTCGCATATCCCAAGTAATTATGTAGTACTACGTATTACAGAATACACAACAAAGTAAAATAAAAGTAACCCAATCTCCAAACATTTCCGAAAAAATTTTCATACTCCCAGAAAAACCCTACCTCCTCCCCCCTCCTTTTATACCCAAACACCGGGAAACCTCCTTAAAAGCAAGCTTCTGCTGTTTACCTTTTTTCCCGAAATGCACCTTGATTCTATTACAAAGGGAACGCACCGTAAAACCCGTTAATTTTAACCCAACCAAAAAACAACCCCGTAAACCCTGTACCCTAATCCCCCTTTTTAAACAACCCCTCTCCCAAAAATCAAAGCCCCCCCAATCAAGCGAATCATGAAAATCAAGCAAATCAAGGTTCAGACAATCCCCCTGCAAAGCTTTTTCCCCTCCTCGGAGGGGCAAGGGGTGGGTAAACCCCCAAAATCAAGCAA
Organism: Bacteroidia bacterium; assembly: GCA_019695295.1. Taxonomy (GTDB): domain Bacteria; phylum Bacteroidota; class Bacteroidia; order J057; family J057; genus JAAFHL01. Next base: position 45,782 of record JAIBAH010000004.1, read on the forward strand.
ATCAAGGTTCAGACAATCCTCCCATCCCCTCATTCCCCCAAGCCTTCCAAAGGATAACTTACAGGAAATTACAAAAAGAAGCCCTTCTGACCTCTCTCGTTATGCCTTTTTTCTTATTTGGCACACATTTTTGAACAGTCTCCCATAAACGTTCCGAATCAGACCATAAACGCTCCGAATTAGACCATAGACGCTCCGAATCAGACCATAAACGCTCCGAATCAGACCATAAACGTTCCGAATCAGACCATAAACGCTCCGAATCAGACCATAAACGTTCCGAATCAGACCATAAACACTTCGAATCAGACCATAAACGCTCCGAATCAGACCATAAACGCTCCGAATTAAACCATAAACGCTCCGAATCAGACCATAAACGCTCCGAATGAGTACATAAACGCATATATACAAAGGATAGTCGTTCACATCTACCCCAAAAACGCATCCCCTCATTCCCCTAAGCCCTCCAAAAGGCAACTTACGGGAAATAATAAAAAGAGGCTCTGACTTCCCTCGTTATGCCTTATTTCTTATTGGACGGACTTGATTGAACATTCTCGTTTTCCTTCCCACAAATCATTCCGGATTCTCTCTTTTTTGTTTGCATTATTGAATAGGAATGAGAAATAAATAAGTAGAATACGTTATTTACCTTTGGTTTCCTTATTTTGAGAATGTTCTTTTGAATTTCAAGATGAACATTTCTTTGAATGGATTGATATTATAGAACCCGAAGAGTTCCAATGTTTATAGAAGAAGGTAAAAACAATCACTACGACCCCAACGGGGTCGAATGGATTCAATAAATCATTTTTCTATAAACCTTCAATCCCTTCGGGATTATTTTTACGAAGGCTAATGAATGTCTTTCCATTTATTTTATTCTCATCCCATAGGTACTTGCACTTTATTTTTTATCTTTGTAACGGGTTCAGGTTGTTCAGTATATAAATAAACTAACTCATTAACTTTTTTTTTTGTAAAACGCTTAAAAAACAAATTTATGAAAGCAAGAATTTCCTCTCTTCTATTATGCCTTACTATATGGCTCTTGTTTTTTACCCTTCAGCACCATTCAGAAAAATCCATGCCCGAATATCTGGAAGAAATGCGTTCGGAACACATGGGGGCTTATGATAATGATGAGTCCACCCGGTACATAAGAGAAAACATCGACAGAACCCCTGAAGAATGGATGGAATTATGGCAAAAAGTCAATGCCATGCCGACCGCAAAAGAAGACATTATCAATGAGAGAGGAGGGAACGGATGGACAGTGGCAGGTCCGTTTGGAGCAGACGACGCTACGATGATCCCCATTCTTCAGGGCACCAAAATGACAGGAAGAGTAAGAGATTTAGCCCAGGTAACCCCGCTGGACGGAAACGATGCCGGAATCCGCGTTTTGTCCGCATCCGGAGGCGTATGGAGAGTAAACACCTCCGGGACAACCGAACTGATATCCAAAGACTTACTTCCGCAGTATTTAGGCTCATTTGCGTTTAGTCCCCTGAACGCAGACACAATCTGGGTAGGCTCCGGCGAACCGGGTACCGCATGCGGAATGGGATTGTTTCGGTCCAATAACGGTGGAGCAACCTGGACCTCTGTCTCTTTGGGAAGTTCAGCCCCCCCCTGTACGTTTCACAAAATCAGATATCAGCCCAATAGCCCCAATATCATCCATGCAGCCACTAATACAGGATATTTTCGCTCGGAAGACTGGGGCAATACATGGACTCAGATTAGTGGAGGCAATGTGACAGATATTGTATTTCATCCAACGGTGCCTGACACCTTGTATGGCAGTATAGCGGGAATGGGACTGGCTAAGTCTGCGGATAAGGGACTGACATGGAATGAGCCTGTCGGTCAGCCGGTTTTACCCGCCAACACCTTAGGGGATGTAAAACTGGCAATAGCCCCCTCCCAGCCCAATATTCTTTATGCTTCCGTCGCCAATCAGACCGGTGGCACAATCGGTATTTTTAAGTCTGTCAATAGTGGGGCAACCTGGAATGAAATGTTGATTCAGGTATGGGATAGTACAGGCATTGTGATAGGACAATACGATTTGAATCAAAACTATCACTGGGGTAATCAGGGTTGGTATGACAATGCGATTACGGTCTCTCCCACAGACCCCAATCTGGTCAGCGTAGGGGGAGCAGCTTATTTGCATAGCAATAACGGCAGCAGTTTTGACTGGTCAGATGCTTTGCATGAGGATATACACAGAATGTTGTGGCTGAATAATTTTAATGGTGCCATGCTTTTGGCAAGCGACGGCGGAGTCTTTATTTCCTTTAACGGAGGCGCAGGTTTTACCTCTGCTTTTTTTCAAACCATGCCAATCACACAATTCTATGACTTTGAGGTAAGTGACTCCAACCCTCAGTATATGATAGGAGGAACACAGGACAATGGTTTAATTTACAGAAACCTGACCGGATGGAAAACCAATCGTGGCGGAGATGGCTTTATGACTGCGATTAACCCGGACGACCCCAACTGGATGTATGGCACAAATTTTATTACAAACAACGATATCAGAGTAAGCAGCAATGCAGGAGGAACCGGACTTAGCACCGACTGGAGCTGGGAAATAATAGACACCTTTAATATGAATAAACATGTACGTCATGAACGGGCTAACAGCATTACCTGGCCCTATATCAATGCCGTACTTGCCAAAAACAACAGACAAATATATTACAGAGACTTGCTGGGTGCATGGGTAAGTATGAACCCCGGCAATCAGACATCTTCTGAAATCTGGAACTTCGCCGTTTCGAACCGCCCAACTTCTCAGGACTGGAACAATATTTATTTTTGCCATGGCCCGAAATCTCCTCAAAATGAAAAAATCGGCATAAGGTGGCGAAATGACGGCAACTGGTACCTTTCCAACAATGTTTCGGGTTTGCCTGCCGACACCTGCACCTTTTTCCGCGTATATACTCACCCCAAAGAATTTGACGTAGCCTACGCAATCGTAATGAGGGCTGAAGCAAGTTGCGGACAAACCGGAAAAATTTACATCACTACAGATGCCGCTATTTCATGGCAGGATATCACCTTTAATCTGCCCAAAGATGTAACCTATCGCTCCTTGGTGGCACACCCCAATTCCATCAATGATATTGTCGTAAGTACACAGGGAATGGGCTTCTTTAAGTTGAGTATGGCAAACGGAGATACTACCTGGTATAAATGGGATTTAGGAGCCCCCAAAAATATTGAAGCAACAGCCCTTGATTTAATAGACAGTGCGGCGGTTAATGGAAAGGTTTACGTAGTAGCCGGAACTTACGGACATGGAGTGTGGATGAGAGAATGGTGGAGTGCAGACCCTGTCGGTATTGCACCTGCGCCAGCTTCCCCTGCTTATGACATCAGTGAAGCCCGGTATGGAAACGAAGAAATCGCTTTTGAGTTAAGCGCGTCCCAACCCGGAAATATAGAAGTAACGGTTTTCGATATGGGAGGAAAAAAAATCAAAACCCTGTTTTACGGACCGGTTTATCCCAATCAAAATCAGCTCATTTATCTAAATCCAAAGGAATTTTCTTCCGGTATATATATCTGTACACTCGTTGCCAGTAAAGAAATCATCCGAAGCCGCAAGATTCGCATCATTTCTCATTAACGAATTGCAATTACCCCCGAAAGACCTGGAATTCTCAGACTTGGGGCTGTTTAAGCAGCCGGACAAAAAGGCGTTAGCCCTGATATCTTCGCATGGGCTTAACCCTGTTTTATACCGTTTTGATATCAAAAAGTCGTATCTTTCTAATCAAAATAAAACACCTTAAAGAAAATAACAGAAAAATATACATCTTCCTTCATTAAAAGGAAATGGGATTAGGACAAGACAGTAAATCCATATTTTACCGCAAATTCTCCAAATGCCAAAAGCCGGCACAAGTACCGGCTTTTGGGGTTTCATTTCGTTTTTTATTATTCTACGATAAACTTACGGGTAATTACCTTTGTCTCTGTGGAGATTTCGAGGTAATAGACTCCTTGTGCCCAGTTTTTGACATCTAAGGTCATTTTTTGAGTCGGGAGGTCTTTAGCGTTAATTACCGATTGATTATAGACTTGCTGACCTAAAGCATTTACTACTTTAATATCGGCATATCCTGCCTCAAAGAGTTGGTATTCTACCGTCAGATAATCGGATGCCGGAACCGGATATACATTCAGATACAGTTCAGCGGGTGCGATTTTTAATTCGACGGTATTGCTGTATTTGTAGGTATTATCAATATCCACCATTTTCAAACGGTAATGGATTTTATCCTTAGCGATTTTTGCGACATTCAGGTCACGGTAGGTATAATTTAGCAGTGAATTGCTATTTCCCGCCGCATCAGTATCTCCAAGCCACTCAAAACTTTGACCGTTGTTTACAGAACGTTCTATTGCAAAATGAGAGGTATTTACTTCGTTGGTAGTAGTCCATCTCAGCAACCCGTCCACATTGTCCAGAACAGCAGTAAATTCCAGTAATTCAACAGGGAATGCAGAACCTGCTCTTGCATATCCGGCGTCTATAAATGGCCTGAGTTCGTTGTACATAAGCGGGCTGATAATGTCTGTCAATCCGTAAATCAGGCTACCAAATTGAGTAATTACTGAAGTATTGACATCACTGTCTGTAGTATCATTCTGACCATCAGAATTATAGAGTGTAAACTCACACAACGGACATCCTCCCGGATACTGCTCAAATGCAACACGATAAGATACTCCGGGTTCCAGATTACGGAAAATATAACTTCCGTCATCAGTGGTTTTTCCTCTCTTAAGGATATTACCGGAAGCGTCAAGAAGTATTACATTAACCCCTCCAAGTACAGGTTCAGTTGTACTGTCAAAGACTCCATTGGCAGTATTGGGCACATTGAGAATCCCATCAATGAAGGTGATTCCTGTTAGTGCAGCGGTTGGAGTAAGACCTGCATCAGCAGCCTCTTTCTGCTCTCCGGCTGCTACTGTATATTGCCCGCCATTACCATTCAGAGGATTTGCATCACTGTCTGTCATATCGTCTCCTCCCTGATTCTGAAGGGTAAACTTAGCCCCTGCAGGTAAAGCCAGGAAACGAATTTCGTATGTACCAGCAACAAGGTTACTGAAATAATACATACCGTCTGCTCCTGTAACAGTTACAGCAAGCAACTGACCACCTGTATCGTAAAGCCCTACCGTCACCCCTGCTACTGGCATTTCTCCCGCAGTCTGGATACCATCCACATTCGTTGGCAGAATGCCTGATTGATAATCATACCATACATAACCATAGAGAGATGCTTCAGGCATTGCTATAATTCCGGCGTCGAGACTCAGGTTAATTTCTCCTGCATTCAGGGTAATTAAGTCTGTATTTCCGGTTAGTGGATTTACATTACTATCGGTATTACTGTTTCCTCCCTGATTTGCATTGGTAAACAATGAGCCAATTGGAAGAGTAGTAAATCCTAAATAATAATCGCCGGGAGTCAGGTTAGGGAACAGGTAATAACCATTAGCGTCAGTTATTGCATTTGCTACAGCTGTTCCGGAATTATCATAAACCGTTACTGTAACCCCTGCAACCCCGGGCTCGTTAGTATCCTGTACACCATCACGGTCCAAATCTGACCATACATAGTTTCCTAATCCTGCAAATGAATTGCTGTAAATTCCTGCATCCACATCCAGCCTTGTTTGTCCGGCGGTTAAGGATACCGGGCGACTTACACCCATACTACCATCTGAGGAGGGAATGGCATCGCTATCTATTGTATCATCTCCACCTGTATTGGCACCGGTAAATACATAGCCTGTCGGTATATTACTAAACGACACCACATAATTGCCTGCTGTAAGATCAGTAAAGAGGTAGAAGCCACTTGCATTGGTTGTAGTGGTTTGCAACACATTACCAGTAGCACCCAGCAGACTTACAGATACGCCCGATACACCTGTTTCTCCGTTATCCTGTATTCCATTCTGATTGGTATCGAACCATACATAATTTCCTAATGCTCCCAGCACAACCGGGTTGTATGCTCCCGCATCAATACTCAGATTGGATTCACCGGTTGCAAGGGTAACTGTAACTGAACCTGTTCCATCAGTATCACTGTCCCTGTTGTCATTGCTACCTGCATTGGTAGAAGTAAAGACATATCCAGCGGGTAATCCTGAGAAGACAAGATCATAAGTACCAGCAGAAAGGTCATTGAAAATATAATAACCGAATGCATTGGTCTCAGTTGTCAGAACCACACCGGTTGATACGTTGATAAGCGTAACGGTCACTCCGGAAATACCCGGTTCGCCAGCGTCCTGAACTCCATTCTGATTTAAATCATTCCAGACGAAATCTCCAATACTACCATTACCAGACTCTGATGATGATGCTGCAATTCCGGCATCAATCGTAGGGTCAAATGTGTTGGCTGAAAGACTGATAACTCCGGTCATTCCTGTAGATATTACAGGATCACTATCCTGAGAGTCAATCCCTCCCTGATCTTTTAGCGTGAGTGAATATCCGGAAGGTATATTCTCAAAAGAAACACGATAATCTCCGGCATCCAACCCGATGAAGCGATAGTAACCATCTCCATTAGTCATTGTAGTATTGAGCAGTACAGTGCCTGCGGCATTCCAAAGATTTACGGTAACGCCTCCAACACCATACTCTCCGTTTTCCTGAATACCATTAGAGTTGATATCCATCCAGACTCTGTCTCCCAATCCGGCATTTTGTGAAAGCGGATTATAGATTCCTGCGTCAAAACTCATATTATTATCCCCTCCGTCAACATAGAATACTGCAGTTGTCCCCGAAGGGTTAATATCACTGTCGTTTTCTGTATCAGTAGTAGCACCCTGTGGGCTCACCTGCCATCCTGAAGGAAGATTTGTGAAGGAGAGGTAATATTCTCCGGATGATAATCCGGTAAACAGATATTCTCCATAGATATTGGTTTCTGTTACTGCAATTACATTCCCTTGTTTATCGTACAGGGTAACAGTCACTCCGGAAACACCGGCTTCATCTGCATCCTGAATACCATCCTGATTAATATCCTGCCATACATAATTGCCTACACTTGCAAGGGAATCCGGCAACAGGATGATTCCGGCGTCCCAGTTCAAGTCGCTCTGACCAGTAGAAAGGGTAATCATTCCCGTTTTTCCAAAATTCGCTCCGGAGGTACTTGCGTCGCTGTCATTGGTGCCTCCACTGCCCGAAGAAGTAAAGGAGTAACCGGAAGGAAGTGAGAAACCTACCTGATAATTACCTGCACTGAGATCCTGGAAAAGATATTCACCCGCACTGTTGGTAAGTGTATAAGCCACCTCATTGCCGAAGCCGTCATACAATACTACCAGTACATTTGAAACCCCTTTTTCTCCAACATCCTGTAAACCATTATTGTTTGTATCATACCACACGTAGTCTCCCAGGGAGGCCAGTGCACTACTGCTTGTATAAATTACCCCTGCGTCAATATCCGTACGGTCATTGCCGGCAATAAGGGTAAACACATCCGTTTGGCCGGTTACTACATCGGCATCGCTGTCTGTTGTTGTTCCGGTTCCCTGAGTAGTAAATACATAATCAGAAGGAAGATGGAACTGTATCGAATAGTCTCCTGCCACTAAGTTGCTGAACTGATAATAACCGGTAGCATTGGTTTGTGTCGTATATAAAACGTCTCCGGAAGCATTGCTGATGGATACCTGAACACCTGCAACTCCCTGCTCGGTGACGTCCTGTGTGCCATTGCTGTTACTGTCTATCCATACATAGTTACCCACAGATACAAGGGTACTGATAATACCAGCATCCGCAGCTTCTGTATTTTGGCCTGCTGTGATAGTATAGGTTCCACTTAATCCGGTGGAGAGGTTTACATCACTGTCAATTGTATCATCTCCGCCTGTATTCTGGCTTGTAAAGCTGGTGTTCGATGGCAGATTACTGAATCCTACTGTATAGGTTCCCGGAGTAATGTCGTTGAAATAATACATTCCGTTTCCGTCTGTGATGGTAGTGGCTACCACTACTGCTCCATCATAAAGGGTTACGATTACGCCAGGTACCGCATTCTCATTTATATCCTGAACTCCGTCTTTATCTGAATCATTCCATACGTATCCGTACAGGGAGCCAAAAGCAGGGGTAATCAGACCTGCGTCGAAACTCAGGTTATAGTCTCCTGATGCCACTGTAAAAGAAGAGGTCATACCAGTAGTACTGTTTACATCACTGTCTGAGTCATCGGGACCTTGATTTTGAGCGGTAAAGAGCATTCCGTCCGGATAAGTACCAAACCCAAGGGTATAAGTACCTGGAATAACATTTACAAACAGATAGTTACCATTACCATCGGTTACAGCGGAGGATACAGGGTTTCCGTTATTATCATAAAGAGTAACTGTAACACCTGCAACGCCATTTTCTGTTCCATCCTGAATTCCGTTACGGTTTTCATCATACCATACGTAGTCTCCAATAGTTGCTCTTGAGGGGATATAACCCGCATCAATGTCTGTTTTATTTTCGCCGGGGTTTAAGGTAAATATAACTGTCAACCCATTGGATTGAATATCACTTCCGGTTGAAGGGCTACCCTGACCTGCTAATGTAGGACTGAAACCGGAGGGTACGTTGCTAAAGCCGATTACATACTCCCCTGCAGGTACATTTACAAAAAGGTAGTTTCCGTTTTCGTCTGTCACCGTAGTCATCACAGGATTACCGTTTAAATCATATAACGTTACTGTAATTCCTCCGATTCCGGATTCTCCTAAATCCTGAATACCGTTTCCATTTTGATCTGACCAAACAAAATCTCCAATACTTCCTGTAGTACCCGGAGCAGAGTAGATACCTGCATCAATACTAAGGTCACTTTCGCCCTGACCCAGCGTAATTACACTACTCATCTGAGTAGATGGATTCATATCACTGTCTTTTGTATCTGAGCTACCGGCATTGGCCGTTACAATACCAAAACCTGAGGGAAGTGTGCTGATGCCTACATAATAGGACCCGGCTTCGAGGTTGTTGAATATATAATACCCATCATCTCCGGTAGTAGTTTCGGATAAAACTGTTGTCATGTCGGAAGCATAAAGGGTTAGGGTTACACCACCAGCACCGGGTTCTCCTGCATCCTGAATGCCGTTATTATTAACGTCATACCATACAAAGTCTCCAATACTTCCTTTACCTCCCTGATTGGTACCACTGATAATCCCAGCGTCTAAGTCGTAGTTTGACTGTCCAGGGGTGAGGGTAACTGAAGCCGTACGTCCGTTTTCATCTGAATCACTGCCGGTTGAGGCAGTACCTGTTCCGGATTGTGTGAAGATATAGCCATCCGGAAGATTGCTGAATCCTACACTGTAGGTACCTGCCGGAAGATTTACAAAATAATACTGGCCGCTTGCATCTGTCATGGTATGTGCTATTGCACTTCCGGAGTTGTTGTACAGCGTAACGGTTACTCCGCTTACTCCTGACTCACTCAAATCCTGAACACCATTCTGATTGACATCATACCAAACATAATTTCCTAAGGAAGCGGTTCCGGATGGAGCAGTCTGATATACCCCCCCGTCAATACTCGTATTTACTTCTCCTGAGGTAAGTAAAAACTGTTCGGTAACGCCCGAAGGGCTAATATCGCTATCCTTATTATCATCTGAGCCTCCATAAACCGGGCTTGTGGAATAGCCTGAGGGGATAGAAACTCCAATGGAGTAAATACCTGCAGGAAGATTGGTAAACATGTAATACCCTAATTCATTGGTAACTACACTCGATACCGGAGTACCAGAAACGTCATATAAGGTTACTGTGATTCCGGAAAGGCCGGGTTCACCAACTTCCTGAATTCCGTTTTGGTTGAGGTCATTCCAGATATAGTCACCAACACTTGCTGTACCAGCAGCTGCCGGAACAATCCCTGCATCAATGGTAGGGTTAAAGGTATTTGCGCCAAGTACGATTGTTCCGCTTTGACCTAAGTTCCCTCCACTAACGGATACATCGCTATCCAGACTATCGTTAGCTCCCAGGTTTTGACTGGTAAATACAAATCCTGATGGCAACGAGAAGGAAACAATATAGCTTCCGGCATTAAGACCGGTAAATTGATAATATCCGTCTCCATTCGTTACAGTACCTGCCAGAATTTCACCAGAGAGATTCATTAAACTAACCTGAACTGAGGCAACTCCTTTTTCGGTATTGTCCTGAAGTCCGTTTCCATTGGTATCCAACCAAACATAATTACCCAAACCGGTAGTAACTGAAGGCTGATAATACACCCCTCCGTCAATCGTATTGTTTACATCTCCTGATACCACTGTAATCGTTCCGCTTTGGCCGGTAAGTGGGTTTACATCGCTGTCTGCCGCAGGGTTTCCTCCCTGATTCTGGGGAGAGAAAACATAATCTGCAGGCAACTGGAAACCTACTGTATAACTTCCCGGAGCAACGGTAAAGTTGTATGCTCCATAAGCGTCGGTCTGAGTCGTAGAGATAATCTCTCCGGTATTATTATACAGAATGACAGTAACCCCACTTACGCCTGGCTCGCCCGCATCCTGAACTCCATCTTTATCTGTATCGTTCCATACAAAATTTCCTATTTGTGCCGGAGTATAGTACCCTCCATCTATTGTAGGGTTGTCTTTCGCCACGCCTGTACCATTTACATCTATCGTAAATACCGGACTATTTCCTGTCACACGATTAATGTCACTGTTTCCATCTAAACCCGCCGTTGGGGTTGAGGTTGTTAAAACAGCACTTCCAGAAGTAAGCGGAAACTTGATATAATAATTACCGGTTGTATTGATAGTGAAATTATAATATCCCGGGTTGCCACCATTATTTGCAGTCAAGGTATCCTGAAGCATCACATCATCTCCACCACCGATTACATTATCAGGACCTGTAGTCCATAGTTCTACTGATAGGTTGTTAATACCGTTTGATACCGGCTCGTCCTGCAATCCGTTTCCGTTGGTATCGTTCCAGATGTAGTTACCAACAGACCCTGAATTCGTAACACAGGTAAGGAAGAAAGAGATGTCTTTAGGTTCTCCAAGCGTTCCTCCTACATCAAAACGGCCTAAATCTGTACCCAAAGCACCATCAAATTTTTGAACTCTGTCCCCGCTTACAGCTACTGCGTATAAGTCACCGTCTGGTCCAAATTTCAAACCGGAGAAAAGAAGTCCTGTACCTGTAGCAAAACCGGAAACGATATGAGTAGATGTATTAATTTTGTAAATTACATCTGTCCGACACCCTACGTAAATATTTCCGTCAGGGCCCAGCGTTAAGCCTCTAGGGCCTTTTTCAGGATCACTCATGTCAGGAAGAGACGCAAAACTGATAGAATTAACCAGATCTCCTGATATTGCGTTGTAAACCCTTACCTGATCATTAAGGAAACTGCTTACATATAATAAACCATTAGGAGCAAACAGAATTCCGGTATGAGGGCCTGACAGGCCAGCGTCTGTAATAAAGTTATCAATAAAAGCACCAGTAGTTCCATTGTATCTTTTTACCTGATTCGTTGCATAACTATTTACATAAAGATTACCATCCGGCCCATACGTTAATCCGCGGGGGTCATCCAGACCACCTGACTGATAACTCACAAATGTACCAATTAGGCTGCCATCATTGTTATTGTATCTTAATATCTCATCTCCGAAAGAGGAAGTTACCAGTAAATCTCCGCCGGAACCAAATATCATTCCGTACGGCCGGCTCATACCACCACCTGTAGCAAACGTTCCTTCAGAAACTCCTGATATGAAATCATATTTTTCTACCTTATCAGTAGTATGGCTTGTAACCAAGGCTTTAAATACAGATGTCTGACTACAATAGAATCCAAAATCAAGCGTTAAATTGGAGTTATTATTATTATCTCCGTCATTTACAGGCTCACTGCCGGCAGAAAGGGAAATTGCTGCGGAAGCAACGCCAAATCCTCCAACGGGCTCACCATTATCATCATTATCAATATTATTATCAGGGTCGGTTGCAACTCCATTTCCGTTAGTAGATTGTAAACCCTCAAGAACGCCACCTGATATAAAGTTTGAATTATCGATTGCTACAATATAATTTCCGTTATTTAAAGAAGTAAACAGATACTGACCACCGCTAAAGGTAATTTGAGAGGCAATCGGAGAACCGTCGGCTAAAGAAAGGATACCATCTCCGTTATCTGAATATAAGTTTACTTTCACTCCGTCCATTGCCAGATCGCCTGAGGCTGGCTCATAAATCCCGTCATTATCTGTCTCTATCCAGACTCTGTTACCTAATGAAAGTGTCGGAATATACCCGGCATCTATCGTCATATTATCTTTTAGCACCCCGCTTCCATTCGTATTAATATCAATAGCGACTGAATTGCCGGTAGTAACATTAGCGTCTGAATTGCCGTCTGTAACTGCAGTAGCGTTTTGTGTTGTAAGGTTTCCACCTACTGTAGTAGTAGTAGGGAAATGCACATAATAGGTAGCCGAATAAAGGCTATCAAACAGATAGTACCCAGGGTTACCGCCATTATTTACAGTCACAACGGTTTGTTTCAATGTATCGTCTGCTGTACCTATCAATCCATCAGGTCCTACTACATACAACTGAACATTTATTCCGTTAATACCACTGCTCACCGGTTCATTTTGCAAACCATTTCCATCAGTATCTTCCCATATAAAATTACCGATTGAACCGTAATTCAGTGGGCAATTCGCGGGCTCATCTACTGCTACTACGACCGTTTGTACTCCAGGACATCCTACACCTCTGTCAATGTATAAGTTATAGGTAATATACTCAACTGCACCACTTGTGTTTGTAGGCTTGGAGAATGTTGGATTAGCAATATTCGTTGCACTAAGATATGTATTTGCACCGGGAGTAACTGCTACCCAGTCATAAGTATAACCTGTAATTGGCGCTGTACCAATTGGGGCAGTAACAGACCCTGGACATATTAATAATGAAATACTATCTGGTTCAACCTGAACATTGGTTGTGGCTATCAAAGGCTTATTGCAATAGCATGGAGTCTCCATGATAGTTGCCAATAGCGGGCATGCTGTCCCTGCTGCTACATTTTGTGAAAAATTCACAGTTATGCTGGAAGATGCAGGAAGATTGACACTTTGGGTTTGAGAGCCCAGCAGAACGTCACCAGAGGAAACAGTTCCGCTTAAATCGGAATCCTTATAAAACTGAACCGTTATCGGATTAGCTGAAGTAATATTAATACTACCTGAATTTGTAACCTGTACACTGGCGTTTAACGTTTCTCCTGAAGGAGGGTTTAGTAAAGTATAAGCTGTAAGATTCGACAAAGACATATAAGTCCGGCTTACATTGATATAGTTATCATTATCCTGACCAGTAACTTGACCCATATTACAGGTTTGTCCGTTGGTGATACATGTAGCATTAAAAGAGATATTTGTACTTGCCTCTATTCTTACTTTTGAAGTATCACATGACAAATTAGGATTCACCTGAACAGGTAAAGTGAATACTACAGAGTCACCCACCAATACACCCGAAGGCATTGGATATCTGTAAATGGTTCCTCCTGCAACGTTTAATATAGTTGGAGAAGAGGATGGGGCATTATTGATTGGAGTTAATACACCGGCAACGCTGCCACCGGAATATACTATAAAGTCAACAAACTCAGTACTTCCCGACATGAACGGACCATTATTGACTGCACTAAATCGTACTTCTGACATCTGATTTGTACACGGAGACGCGTCTGTATTGGTTAGCTTCACTGTATATAAATTATGAGGCACCGGAGCGCCAGGGATTTCTACCGGCTGAGTAATCTGGTCTGTTGCAAATATCTTTTCCCCACAAGGTTTGGTTCCTTCTGAAGTAAACAAAAAGGTAGAACCGGATTTAAACGAACAGGGTACACTTACAGCCCTGAATCTGATATTTAATCTGTTAATGCCTAAAGGCGCTCCGGATATCCCTACAAGTCCAAAATAATCAAGGGTTGTTCCGGCAATTGCAGGATCAGCTGAGATATTCCAGCAATAGGTACTTCCTGTCTGAGTTGGATTTTGCAGGGTGTACCACGTTCCGCTATTGTGAGGGTACTCTAATTCTGAAGTACCCGCAATAATCTCAGCAGCAGAACTGGGAGACATTACAAAATAAGTTTTAAGATTTTTAACATCACCGCTCTGTACACTGGATAGCGCTATCTGATAATCTAAAGTATCACAAAGCTGATGAGGATTATCATTTGCAGCGTCCACTGTAATAATCTGCTGCAAAGAGGTAAGTGAAGGGGAAACATATAAGGTCTGCTCAGTTTTATTACATATTAATAGAGGATTACTTATATCGGTTGGATAGCCAGTACAGCTAAAGCCTCCCATAATTGTTACACTATCTTTATTACAATTGGTAAAAGTACCTACAATTGTATAGTTTTCAGCTTGATATCCACTGAAGTCACCTAACTCAAATACTCCGTTTGCATTAGGAAAATAGGATTGGGGAGGAGGATTACTACCTGTCCAGTCTGATGTGCGAATAATCTCATGAATCGTAACTCCACTGATTGTCGGCTTTTTGGCAATCCATATATTAGATTTTGCCGAACTACCAGAATAAACACTCATATTCCACCTTACTGTATCATTATTTGTATATACATAAGGGTTATTCACGGTCATAGAAATCAGAGCCTCACTATTTGCTGATAAACTATAGTTAGAAGAAAGTGTCAGACCAGGTGTCAGACTCGATATTGGCTGCTCAAAATCTGCATTAAAGATAACGGGTAGGTTATTATATGGTCCTGCGCCACATGTTCCCACAAAATCTACATATAATTGCGCTATTTGATTGACTCCCCATACAGAAATATTCCAGTCATTGTTTGTGTACAAGGGACTCATATCAAAAACAAGCACTCCGCCACTATTACTTACAGGGCTAATAGGATAGTAGGAAGAGTAATTTCCCTGTGGATTAACCACTCTGTATGTTGCCGATACAAAATTGGCGCCTTGTGGAAGTGCCACAACCCAATCTGTATATACAACAGGTCTTCTTACTTCATAAGGGAACAAACTTTCGTTAAATTGCCATGCCTGATCAAAATATACAGAAGAGTAAGCTTCTATTTGCCCATTCTGGCAACCGCTTGGAGATGCATTTACATTTACATAGTTTTGATGCTGAACAGAATGATGATAATACTCATCGGGATATCCGGAGCAGCCAAATTGAGTTCCTGTCCATGGCTGATAATCAGTCTCGGGTTGTGCACTCACAAAATTTTGCACTCCAACCACCCCTGTATGAGACCAGGTTGGTTCCGACATGAATTTATAGTAGCTGTTAAAAATTATACTGTCTCCTTGGTCAAAAGCAAATCCGGGAGGAAGACATGGAGTTAAATCCGCAAGGAAAATCCTGCTATTCCATTGATCATCCCAGAAGTTCAAAATACTACCTGAATTATTTGTAACAATATATGAACCGGAAGACGCATCATAAATCGATACAAAACTATATAAATATTCGGGAGTAACATCCACTGTTGCACCCCAGAAAGGAAGATAAACATATGCATAATTCCAGTTAGTTATACCATTAGGGTTATATACAACAGACTTATAGGCTGCCATTACAGTATCCCCTTTTATAGTATGTTCCCATGCAATTTGAGTACTGTCCAAAACGCCTGAACCTCCTGCAACATTATCATTGTCAGGATCCATATAGCCTAATGTTTTGCGTTTAATATCGAATTCTATGATATTTAAACCTTCGCAGGGAGTTCCTGCATTTACCCCTTCAAAGCAAGAGTGCTCTACCCAGAAAGTAGGACCCCAGCTGCTTGAACAATTCCACATACTGTAAGTAGCTGGGCTACAAGATGGGTCAGGAGCAATTCTTAAACCTGGCGTAAAATAGTGCCCTCCACATGCTACTCCGGGTAATGCCTTTAGGTCAAAACACAACCTGCTTCCATCTTCAAATTCGGAGAAAAACTGATAACCCGATGGAGTATCTGACTTTAAAAGGCGTACTCTTACCAGACTATCTGTACCATTCCATAATTTTTGTGGGTACCCCGGTGCTATAGGATGAATTGTTCCGTCATCATAACTAAAAGTGACATTATAACCTGGCAGCCAGGTCAACCCGCTTACCAATGGGATATCAAACTCTACATAACCGTCCGTGTCTATCTGAAATAAATCCAGATTTAAATCCTGAAGACAAAAGGTCTTTATTTCTCCATCTCTGATTAAATATTCATTTTTTACTCCACCGGTAGCCAACAATGCGAGGTGAGCAGAATCGCCTCCTGCTGACCAACTTGTTTCAACCCCTCCGTTGAATGCGTAACTATATCCGCCTGCATTACAGTTATCCTGAAAAAACAACTCGGCATTCACTGCATAGTACCCTTCTCCATTTTCATAGCAAAAATTATTATTTGTACATCTTACCCCTTCAACAGTCATTACATTAGTTGAACCTGGTAAAAGGTCTGGTAAATCCACTTTTAATCTAAATCCGGCCGTTGCGGGATAACTGGTAAAACAACTTCCGGGAGCATTTTCTACAGTATGAGAAACCGGCACTCCGTTTAAGGTGACATTATCAAAATATTTTTCATCTACTCCATAAATATAAATCAATCCGTTTTCAGCAGTATCTGTACCTGTATTTTGTAAATTGATTGTATAGACAATAGGAGTAGAAGGACACGTAGGAATGTTTGCCACGGGTATTGTAATGTTTACATAAGCACCCAGAGCATTGGAATACCATACAGTATTGGCAACAGCATACCCCGCAATATCCGTGCTATTGGTAATAGCACACCGGTTAACTCCATTACAACCATAATAGGCAGCATAATCTGTAGTTGACCAGGTATTCCCACTAATACACACAGGTACAGCAGGAGTTTGCATTACTTCAGTAATTATAATGCTTTCCCCATTATCAAAATAAATATCTCCATTTCCTATACCTGTAAAATCTGTAATCGTAAAGGTTGTCGAAGTTGCTGGAAGGATAGCGGATGAAGTTGCAGCCCCCCCGCTTACCGATGAAATTAATAATCCATTTGTATTTACTTCATCCATCTTAATTTGTTGTACACTTCCAAAACCTCCATTATAAATTGTAATGTCACGAGTGAATACATCTCCCTGAGAACCATAATAATTGTTATTCGTAACCGATGTAATACTCAATGCCGCATAACTAACGTTGTAACTAATCGTATTATGATTAAACGACCCTAAACTCGATGAATAAACGATAGTATTGGTATTTACCGGCTCGTTAATACGGTTACAGGTAGCAAATCCGCTATAATTGACCGTTATTGAGCCGCCCCCTGATATATTCGGAACACTTAATATAACAGGATCACTCCCACTCACATAAGTGGCACCTGAGACCGTTCCCCCGTAAATGATTCCATCAGGAAAATTTACAGTTAACTGCCCTCCTGTCGCAGTTGTTCCGCCATTATTCGTTATTGTAACGCTGAAATTTTGAGCCTCGTTACATACCTCCAATGGATTAGTAGCCAATGGAACAGTTGACGTAAAAGAAATCTGTCCAAATCCACTATAATACATTACCCCAAATAATAAATAAAAAAGAAATAATTTTACCCACTTCATAATAATATACTTAATATTAAATTTAGTAAGCATTTTACAATTATTATGCCTAAGTACAAAGCCATTTTCCCCCTTTGAGAAAACGCAAATAATAACACTATGATGATTAATATAAATTAAATTTATTAAAAGTTAGATTTTTTGATTAAATGCCTGTTTATATCATAATATATACTTTTATTAGAAAAAAGAGAGATTATATAACATTTATTTTCCAGATCTACCAAACCAAAAAATCATTGATTATCAAAATATTAATACATAATAACTGAATTTAATAAAATAAAAATGTATAGTTTTTCATTAATCCTTAAATATGTAATATTTTTAACTAAAAACGTTTTATTTTTCAAACACCAAAACGTTCCCTAATGAGAGAACGCTTTCTTAATAGGGAGTGATTAAATGAATTAATGATAATAAATATACCATTCAGGAATATTCCTTACTCAAAAATAGACAAAATTATCATTTTTTTGGCTTTAAAATAATCCTATCCCGGAGTTTGATATGGGAAAATGATATAATTACAATACAATCAACGGAGATACCGGATGATGATAAATTAGGACTTACACAACTTAGTGTTATTGGATCATTGAGCGGTGGTTAGTGAGCGGAAGCCGAACTAAGTCTAAATGCCTCCAAAACACTAAATTACCAATAAAACAGACCTTTTTGCGTAAGTCCTGTAAATGAAAGCTGCTTGTCACTTCTGTCGTTAAAAAACATATCTCTTGGCGCATAAACAGCCCGTAATAATTATGTATAAAAAAACCTTACGCCAGCATATATTTCAGCCTCAGACTGTTACTCACTACCGATACTGAACTCAGTGCCATTGTGGCTCCGGCAATCATCGGATTGAGCATAAACTCCGTGAAGGGAAACAAAACCCCGGCAGCGATTGGAATGGCTACTACATTATAGGCAAACGCCCAGAAAAGATTCTGACGAATTACAGAAACGGTAAAATGAGAAAGTTGAATCATCTGAGGAATAAGCCGTAAATCCGGGTGAATCAGAGTAACTTTTGCCACTTCCATTGCTATATCAGTGCCTCTGCCCATAGCAATACTCAGGTCAGCGCGGGATAGAGCCTGCGCATCATTAATCCCGTCTCCGGCCATAGCGACCGCTTTTCCCTCCTTTTGCAACGCCATTACGAAAGCCTCTTTATCTGAAGGCATTACTTCTGCCCTCACCTGCTGAATCCCTACGGAATCTGCCACTGCTTTTGCCGTTTGCGGATTGTCCCCTGTAAGCATATATACAGCGATTCCTTTATCCAGCAGCATTTTCACTGCCTCCTTACTGTGCGGATTTACTTTATCGGCAATCGCTATCACTGCCAGTACCTGATGCGTGTCCATGAATAAAATCACGGTTTTTGCCTCTCCTTTAAATGTTTGAATCTGACGGGATAAAGCAGAAGAAATCTTTACATTCAGTTTTTCCATCTGCCTGGGGGAACCGATAAAATAATACTCATTCCCGGCTTTTGCCGTTACCCCTTTACCCATAATATTTTTACATTCTGTAATCTCTACCGAGGGGAAAATGATATTTTGGTAAGTCTGTAATACTGCATCTGCCAGCGGATGACCCGACTGAAGCTCCATTGCATAGATAATTCCTTTCAGCCGGGCTTTCTCACTTACTCCCTCCTCCCATATCCAATCCGTAACCTTAGGTTTCCCTTCAGTGATTGTTCCGGTTTTATCCAGCACAACTGTGTTTGTTTTACAGGCAATCTCCAGACTTTCAGCGTCTTTTATCAGAATTCCTTTTTCGGCTCCTTTGCCTACTCCCACCATGATAGCGGTAGGAGTAGCCAGCCCCAGCGCACACGGACAGGCAATCACAAGTACCGTGATCATAGCAAGAATCCCCTGACTTACCCCATTTTCACCCCCAAAAACTGCCCAGACCACAAAAGTAAGCAGTGCAATTCCCAGCACCACAGGCACGAAAACCGAAGCAATACGATCTACCAGTTTCTGAATCGGGGCTTTGCTTCCCTGGGCTTCTCTCACTCTTTGAATAATGTGGGATAGATAAGTATCTTTACCCGCTTTTAATACTTCCACGGTAAGGCTTCCTTTCTGATTGATTGTTCCGGCAAATACCTTTGCGTCCCGGTTTTTCTCCACCGGAACGGCCTCTCCCGTAAGCATACTTTCATCCACAGCAGATTCTCCGCTGGTGATAATTCCATCCACCGGGATTTTTTCTCCCGGTTTTACGAGAATCAGGTCTTCTGTTTGTAAAGAGGAAATACTGCAAACCTCCGTAGCGCCACCTTCCAGCAATCGGGTAACGGTCTGAGGTTGTAAATCCATAAGCAGGCGGATAGAAGACGCCGTTTGATTCTTAGCTCTCTCTTCCAGCCACTTTCCTAATAAAATAAAAGCAATCACAATACCTGCAGATTCAAAATAAACATGTGCTTCCAGTCCTTTGGAAGTCCAGTATTGAGGATATAAAGTATTAAATACACTAAAAAGATAGGCAATACCCGTACTCAAAGCCACAAGCGTATCCATATTTACAGAACCGTGCTTTATTTTTTTCCAGGCATTGACAAAAAACTGCCTCCCCCAGATAAAAAGTACAGGCGTGGAAAGCCCCCACATCAGATAGGAAGCAAAAGGAGCATGCATAAAAAACATGCCTATTATAAATAATGGTACGGCAAAAACTCCCGCCCAAATGAGGTTCATACGCTGCTTCTCCAGTGCATCCTTCCGGGCGGCATCCACCATTTCCATTTCAGAGTCTGTATCAGCTACAATCAAATCATAGCCAACCATCTGAAGGGCTTTCTGAAAGTCGTGTACATCCTTATTTTCAGGAAGATACCCAACCGTAACCGTATTATCCGCAAGATTTACCGCAGCACTCAGCACTCCGCTCTGATAGCTCAGGATACTCTCCACGCTCGAAGCACAGCTTGCACAGGTCATTCCCTGAACGGGAAACGTTTTTTTAATCACCGGAACGGTAAAACCCAGCTTGCGGATTTTATCAGTTACCTGAAGAATCGCTTCTGTTTTTTCAGATTTTATAAGTACCCTCCGATTATTTACTTCTGTTTTGTGTGAAATAATATCCGGAATTGCATCTATATGTTTATCGATTAAGACCGCGTTATTTTCATTTTCGATGTCAGTAACCGGAATTACAAGAATATCGTTTTCCATTAACTTAAATAATATTGAGTTGATAGTTGTTTTCTCAGGCTTGACGGACCAGATTCAGTAAACTTATACCGAATAATTCTAAAACCCGTTTTTCAGGGAAAAGTTAACGAACCGGAACAGTAAAAAAACAGGAATTATAGTTATGGATTGTATTTTATTCCGAAAATTTAGAAATTATAAAATATAAACTTCCATATCTCATACAAATTTACTATATTTGCAAACAAAACCTCAACTCAGATAAACAGATAACTTTTATGAATACCAAACCATTTTCAATCCTCTGTTTTTTCAGAAAAAATGCCCGGATTACCGCCTTCATTTGCGTATTACTGATGACCGGTATTACCCCCGTACAGGCATTCTGCGGATTTTATGTAGCTCAGGCAGGTGCCACGATATTTAACGAAGCGTCTCAGGTCATTATGGTGAGAAACGGAGACAAAACGACAATCACCATGGCCAATGATTTTAAGGGAAGCATCAAAGATTTTGCGATGGTAGTTCCCGTACCGGTAATTCTTCAGGAAAAACAAATCCGGATTGCAGACAATGAGCTTTTCAGGAAATTTGACAGCTACTCCGGCCCGAGACTGGTAGAATACAGAGATGAGGATCCTTGCAGACCCAAATATATGGAAATAAAAGGAGAGACAAGAGCTACCACAAAAGCCACTACCGGAGCTCCGGCACCTACCAACAAGGATAAAGCCCTGGGGGTTACGGTTGAAGCAAAGTATCAGGTAGGAGAATATGATATTTTAATCCTCTCCGCAAAAGAATCCTCCGGACTGGAAACCTGGCTTACAGAGAATGGATACACTATCCCCAAAGGAGCACAGGAGGTACTTCAGCCCTACATTAAATCCAATATGAAGTTTTTTGTAGTAAAAGTAAATCTCGAAAAACAGGCAAGTTCCGGTTTTAGCTATCTTCGCCCGATTCAGATTAGTTTTCAGTCCGAAAAATTCATGCTGCCCATCCGACTCGGAATGGCAAACAGTAAGGGGAGTCAGGATCTGGTAATTTTTTCCCTTACTGAAAAAGGAAGGGTAGAAACCACAAATTACCGTACTGTAAAAATGCCTACGGGCGACAAAATCCCTGTTTTTATCAAAAACATTTTTGGTGAGTTTTATAAAAGTGTATTTAGTACAAAATGGAAAGCAGAGGGAAGAAATATCAGCCTTCTCGAATATGCCTGGAATCTGGATTCCCGGAATTATATGAAATGCGACCCCTGCTCCGGCACTCCGCCCGCACTCGCTGACCTGAAAGAAGCAGGCGTGGACTGGCTCAAAAATTCGCAGGGTCAGGGAAAATGGGGTGGAAGCAGTGATTATGAAGGCGATTTATTTTTTACCCGTTTGCACCTTCGCTATAACCGGGCTGATTTCCCTCAGGACCTGACTTTTCAGGAAACCCCCAATAAAGAAAATTTCCAGTGCCGCTATGTAATGCAGATTCCGTTTACCGGACAGGTTAGCTGTGAGAATGGAACTGCTTATATGCAATCGCTTCCTCCCAGAAGAACCGACGAGCTGAATACGATGTATAAACTTACCGGATGGAAAAGAAGCGCTGCTTTTCAGGAATACATTCAGAACGGAAATACCTCCTTTACGGAAGTTCCTAAGTCCACCGAAAGAGGCTTCAAGGCAGAAGATAATGATGTACAGCAAGATAGAATTGGCCCCAAAACCACTCCTCCCGTTACAAACCCCGTTTTGCCAGGGTCCGTTAAAGAAGTCAAAAACATCGGTGGAGAAGCCAAACCCAAAGTAATTTCTGCCAGTGGAGATACTTTGGTTCTCGAGCCTGAAACGCCTCCTTATGACAGTAATCAGACAACGATTGTAAGTTCCTCTGAATCTGAGATAAAAGAAGAACCCAAAGAGTCGGGGCAGAACTCCAATGTACTGAACTTCCTTCTGTACGGAGGGATTTTTATGGCCGGAGCAGGCGCCTTAATTTATGCGCTCCGCAAAAGAGGATAATCCTTTCTTTTTTATTATTCTCCTGAGTAATAAAAGAATGTTACTTTCTGTACTTATTCTTCACGGGTTTAAAAATATCCCTGTCCCCTTTCCGTATTTACAATGGGGGCAGGGATTTTCGCTTCTACTCCCCCTTCCCTGACAGAATTCCGGGAATCCCAAAAAGTAATTTTACCGGATTTTTCCCTGAAACTCAGAAAAAAACATTCTGCTCACACCGGAAAAAAAACAAACTGCATGAAACATTCGTTTTAAAAAAATGGTATAAACTAAAAAAATAACTTATGGATTTAATGGACAGATTAAAAGAAGCATCAGAATATCTGAAAAAACAGACAGATAGTAAACCCAGAATTGGTATTGTGTTGGGAACAGGTTTAGGCGGTTTGGTAAAGGAAATACAAATTGAGAAACAAATACCTTATAATTTTATTCCCCACTTTCCGATTTCTACAGTAGAATCCCACTTTGGTATGTTGATTTTTGGGAAAATCGGAGACAAAGAAGTGGTAGCTATGCAGGGACGCTTTCACTTCTATGAAGGATATTCCATGCAGCAGATTACTTTTCCGCTCAGAATATTAAAATTACTGGGAATCGAAACCCTGTTTATTTCCAATGCTGCCGGCGGATTGAATCCTGACTACCGTAAAGGTGACCTTATGATTTTAGATGATCATATCAATCTTCAGACTTCCAATCCGCTCATTGGCCCAAACCGGAATGAATTCGGACCACGCTTTCCGGACATGAGTGCCCCGTATGATAAAGAATTAATCACGAAAGCGGCTCAATTTGCCGCAGAGCAGAATATCCCGGCTCATACAGGCGTATATGTAGCAGTAACGGGACCTAATCTGGAAACAAGGGCTGAATACCGTTTTCTGAGAACAATCGGAGCGGATGTAGTGGGAATGTCCACGGTACCGGAAGTAATTGTGGCAAATCATATGGGATTAAAAACTTTTGCTATTTCCGTAATTACCGATGAGTGTAACCCTGACACCCTTGTTCCCGTAAAGGTGGAAGAGATTATCCGGGTAGCAACAGAAGCAGAACCGAGTCTTACAAAAATTCTGAAGCATTTAATTCTTTCTCTATAAATCTAAAATCCGATTTTTTATGAAGTATTTTGTTTTGTTTTTTGCATTAATGAGTATTTGTGTAACGAATCTTTCCGCTCAGTCATCCAGAGGGGGATATTCCAGAACGACGTATTACAGTAAACCCAAGCCTGAAGTATATACTATTCCGGATACGAATATGATGAGCATTGCAAAAAAAGTACACGAAGTAGTGAATAATTACAGAAAGAAAAACGGATTGGCTGCATTAAAAATGCAAAGAGAACTGAATGATATTGCATTTGCGCATTCCAAAAAAATGGCAACCGGTCAGATTCCTTTTTCCCACCTGGATTTTCATGACCGGGTAAAAATGGTGGATCAGTATGCAAATATTCCTTACCGTACAGCCGAAAATCTGTACGCGCATAAAATCAGCCCTTCCCAAATTCCGAATGAAGCACTTCAGGGATGGTACAACAGCCCCGGACATAAAAAAAACATGGACGGTCAGTTTATTCATACCGGAATCGGTGTTTGCAGAAGTAAAAGCGGCGAAATTTTCATTACCCAACTTTTTGTAGGGAAAGCGTCCTTTTTACTGGCAGGAACCAAAGGCGTAGAAGACCTGGAAGTAGAGGATGAAACCACAGGCCTGATTTCACCTCCGCCTCCGGCTACAGAAACGGAGTAATCTCCCTGATTTTTCCAGTAGTGATAAAAAAACAGCAGAAACCTGATAATTTCTGCTGTTTTTTTATGATTTAGTCAGGCTCAAAAAAGCTGGTTAGCCTGATTCATTTACTGTTTTTGCCACTTCTTCACTACCTTATCATTCTCACAGAGAAAAGTAAAGAGGTAAACTCCTGCGGACAAATCATCTACATTAATTTCTTTTTCTGATTCCACCATCCATTCCACTTCTTTTAACGTTGCGCCTGTGATATCAGAAATAATAATCTGCGCCTTTTTCCCTACCCATTTAGAACCCGTGAATACAAGTTTTTCCTGAGCAGGATTAGGACAAAGCCTGAAATCTGCCTCCGTTACAGGATCCGTAGTTACCGCTACAAAATCAAAAAAGCCGATTCCATTCAGATTATTATTAATTCCGTTTCCAGCGAATGCTCCGCCTACATATATTCTCTCCCCTACCGAATGAATACACCTTACAGGAGCATCCATTTCATCCAGCCCGTTAAAATAAAAGTACCCGAATGAAGGATGAACAGTGGCCAGATTTACACCCCAATTGCCCATGATCGGAAAATAATTGAAATCTCCTCCCATATATAATACAGAATCCTGTACATTTTCCAGCGCATAAATCGCATTTCCGGTCAGGCTTTCCCCTGTAGAATCCCATTGATTATTCTCATACTTCCAAAGATACCCTACATTCGTTCCGGGGTCAAACATTCCTCCGGCAAACAATACATTTTTGAAGTGAGAAATGGCATAAACCGGATTCTCTAACCCATTTCCCACAGGAGACAATGTATTGCCATCATACCGGAGGATATTATGATAATTGTTCTCATAAAAGTCCCCCCCGATATACAGGTCGTCGCCCCATATATGAAACACGTTTGCGGAACCGGAAGCGGGGGTATAAACCGGACCCCAGGTGGTTCCATCCCATTTCATCACCCCGAACGCGCCTGCAGCATACATGTCATTTTTATACATAATAAGGTCTTTTACGGTTCCGCTCAGGGAACCCATCGGCAAATATCCCATTCCGGTTGGTGCAAGAATGGCAATACGGGAAACGGAAGCACCGCTTATAGAAGTAAAATCCCCCCCGATTACAGGCAATCCGTTGGCATTCATGGCCATTGCATATACATTTCCACCCTGAATATTGGCCTGCCCCATCCAGTCGTATCCAGCAAAACCCGGATACCAGAGGGAAACCTTGTCCGAAAAATCACCGCAGGCAAAGATATTATCCGGATACATCTGATTTTCAAGGATATCATATACAGTTCCGCCCAGGCCACTATCCATGGAAGAAGTAGGATGAACTGGAGGATAACCCGGTTGAATCCAGGCAAGCTCCGCAAGGGTAAAACCATTCATTTCTGCCCATTTTGGCAAAGTTTCATGCTTAATGCCATATACATACGCAAAATTCTGTGTTTGAGAGATTTCTCTTGATACAGATTCATAACCCGTTTCCTTTACCAGATATCCTACTGCACAAAAAGTATTATGCTTGTCTATAAATACAGGATTCCGGTAAGGAAGATAACTATTTTCAGGAAATTTTCCCGCTTTTTGATATCCCTGAAGTAAATCAAGGCATACAATTCTGTTTTTTTGCTGAGCCGGACTTAAATGGGAAACAGAACGCTTCCGAAGCGTTTCCTCTACCAGTTTCAGATGTGTCTGAATCGCTTTGGTCTCATTTAAAACAGGAGCCATTTCATATACTCCCGAAGGAATATCTTCCTGAAAAGCCCATTGCGCATTGACTTCCTTCATTTTTTCGTAAAGGTTCGGATAGGATTTTGAAAAAACGGAAAGTGATAAACAGCAGAGAATGAAAAGAAAAAGACTACTTTTTGGATTCATAAAAATAAGTAATTAAAAAATAAAAAAAATTAGAAAAAACAGTTTGGCAGCAGTCAAAGAATTCTACATAGCTGATTTACGGATGAAAACAATCAACCGTTGGTTTGTATCCCCAAAAAAGTAGAATTTTCCGACTAAATGTCTGAATCAGGATTTTTTCTATTCCAGTAATTTCTCCATAATGACCACTGCCGCTTCAGTAACCGGAGTACCCGGCCCAAATACCGCAACTACTCCATGCTGAAAAAGATATTCATAATCCTGACGGGGAATTACGCCTCCTGCCACGACAAGGATATCTTCTCTTCCTGCCTTACGAAGGGCTTCGATAAGTTGAGGAATGAGCGTTTTGTGTCCGGCGGCAAGGCTCGAAATCCCTACCACATCCACATCATTCTCTATTGCCTGATTGGCGACTTCTTCCGGCATCTGAAAGAGAGGGCCGATATCCACAGTAAATCCAATATCGGCAAACCCGGTTGCGATAATTTTAGCGCCTCTGTCGTGTCCGTCCTGTCCCATTTTTGCAACCATAATCCGGGGTCTTCTCCCTTCTATAGAGGCAAAAGTATGAATCAGGGATACTGCTTTTTCATATACTTCATTATTCATAGACTCTTTTGAATAAACCCCCGAAACAGAACGAATTTCCGGAGTATATCTGCCAAATACTTTTTCCATTGCAAAAGAAATTTCTCCAAGCGTTGCCCTTTTTCTTGCGGCATCCACTGCAAGTGCCAGCAGGTTTCCTTCCCCGGTTTTTGCGGATTCAGTGATGGCATCAAGGGCTTTGGCTACTGCTTCGCTATTTCTGCCTGCCTTTAGTTTTTCAATTCCCTCAATCTGCTGCTTCCTTACTGTTGTGTTATCTACTTCCAGAATATCAAAATCAGACTCTTCTGTGACTTTGTAGCGGTTTACGCCCACAAGGATATCCGACTGACTGTCAATTCTTGCCTGCTTTCGGGTAGCTGCTTCTTCTATTCTGAGCTTGGGAATACCGGCCTCTATTGCTTTGGACATTCCGCCATAGCTTTCCACCTCCTCTATCAGCATCCAGGCACGCTGCACCAGCTGATCAGTGAGATACTCTATATAGTACGAGCCTCCCAGCGGGTCTATTGCTTTGGTAATTCCCGTTTCTTCCTGAATATACAGCTGAGTGTTCCGGGCAATACGGGCAGAAAAGTCGGTGGGCAGTGCGATTGCTTCATCCAGTGCATTGGTATGCAAAGACTGAGTCCCTCCTAAAACGGCAGCCATTGCTTCAATACAGGTTCTCGCTACATTATTATAAGGATCCTGTTCGGTAAGGCTCCATCCGGAAGTCTGACAATGTGTCCTCAGTGCGAGGGATTTCTGATTTTTGGGATTAAACTGCTTTACAATCTTGGACCAAAGCAATCTTCCTGCCCGCATTTTAGCCACTTCCATATAAAAATTCATGCCGATAGCCCAGAAGAACGAGAGCCTTGGGGCAAAATTATCTATATCCAGCCCGGATTTTATCCCTGTGCGGAGATACTCCCATCCATCCGCCAGCGTATAGGCCAGCTCGAGGTCAGCAGTAGCACCGGCTTCCTGCATATGATACCCGCTGATAGAAATCGAGTTAAATTTAGGCATTTTCTCCGAGGTGTAGGAAAAGATATCGCCGATAATCCGCATAGAAGGAACCGGTGGATAAATATAGGTATTTCTTACCATGAATTCTTTCAGAATATCGTTCTGAATCGTACCACTCAGCAATTCCTGAGAGACTCCCTGCTCCTCTGCCGCCACTATAAAAAAAGCCATAATGGGAATCACCGCTCCGTTCATAGTCATGGAAACCGACATTTCATCCAGAGGTATCTGGTCAAAGAGGCGTTTCATGTCTTCTACCGTATCTATTGCTACGCCCGCTTTCCCTACATCTCCCTCTACTCTCGGGTGGTCTGAGTCATATCCCCGGTGAGTAGCCAGGTCAAATGCGACGGAAAGTCCTTTCTGTCCGGCAGCAAGGTTTCTGCGGTAAAACGCATTGGAAGCTTCTGCCGTAGAAAAACCGGCATACTGACGAATCGTCCAGGGACGCTGCACATACATGGTACTGTAAGGCCCTCTGAGGTAAGGCGAAAGTCCGGCGACATAGTTCAAATGACCCGCTTCCTTTATATCCTGAAATGTAAAAAGGGATTTTACCTTTATTTGCTCGGGGGTTTCCCAGAGTGGAAAATCATCCGAAGGGAAATCTACAGTTGCTGCTTTTTCTGAGTATAACCCTATTTGGGTAAAATCTGGTCTGTTCATATTTATTATTTTGTGTTGCCTTCCTGATTTGTATTATCTTCTTCAATAACCTCATAACTAACCGTCTCCTCGTCATTCTCTTGCTCATCATCCTCCCAGTCATCTTCCCAGTCATCCTCCCAGTCATCTTCCCAGTCATCCTCCGAAAGTTGAATTAACACATCATAATTCCCTTCACCCACACTTCTGTTGAGAGTAGCAATAATTTTATCTACGTTATCGAATGGTCCACTGATAAAAAAAGGTTTTCCCGCTTTACCAAACTCAACCTCTATATACTCCAGGTCGTCCAAATCATCTAAAATATATTTTCCGGTTGCAAAATCTTTATTTGGATAGAATCCTAATTCCTCTGCATATTCCTGAGCTCCGTAAACAATGTTCTGGAAGAGATTCCAGTCGCAATTCATAAAAGGTTCCGTCTCTTTAATTATACCTATCATTCTTAGGGCTTCTGCATTATTCACTACTCGTACAATACAGTTTTTTATCCCTAAGCAGAAAATATCCACAAGATAACAACCTAATATTAATTTATCCTCAGCCACCCTTCTGGTAACAAGACATTGAGCCAGACCTTTTAGATTATAGTCCTTCGTTATTATACAGGTTTCAACCGGATAACTCCTTGCTTTTTCCTTTATGAACTTTATTTCATTGTTAAAAGAAGAAAAAATAGTCTTTTTTTTCTTTCTTACTCTACTTTTAGCCATTCCATAATAAATTAAAATGTAAATTTAAGGGACAAAATTAAAAAGAAAATATTAATTTTGCATTCATTTTGAAAATAAAAATATGAACACAAATTACAGGACGCATACGTGCGGAGAATTAACTATTCAGAATATACATCAGACAGTAACTATCAGTGGCTGGGTTCAGGGAACGAGAGACATAGGATACATTCTTTTTATGGATGTAAGGGATCGGTACGGTATCACTCAGGTATCCATCAAGTCACAGGAAAACCCTGAATTATATGAAGAAGCCAAACGTCTTGGCAGAGAATATGTCATTTCTGTTACGGGAAAGGTGGCAGAAAGAGAAAGTAAAAACCCCAAACTTTCAACCGGCGATATAGAAATCATTCCTCAGAGTATTACCATCATGAATCCGGCCAAACTTCCTCCTTTCTTAATTGAGGACGAAACCGACGGAAATGAAGAACTTCGGATGAAATACCGCTATCTGGATATTCGCCGTCCCAAAATGGCCAATAATTTAATTTTACGTTCCAAAGTAACCAAAGCCGTAAGGGAATACCTCGACAATCTGAATTTCTGTGAAATAGAAACCCCGTTTTTCATTAAATCCACCCCTGAAGGTGCAAGGGACTTTCTCGTTCCGTCCCGCCTGAATCCGGGTACTTTCTACGCTCTTCCTCAGTCTCCTCAGATTCTGAAACAATTACTGATGGTGGCCGGAATGGACCGCTATTATCAGATTGTGAAATGCTTCAGGGATGAAGACTTCAGGGGTGACCGTCAGCCGGAATTTACTCAGATAGACTGCGAAATGGCCTTTGTGGGTCAGGAAGATATATTCAGAACCTTTGAGGGGATGACCAAACATGTTTTCAAATCGGTTGCCGGAATTGAGCTCCCTGATTTTCAACGCTTACCTTATCTGGATTCCCTGCGTTTATATGGTAGCGACAAGCCTGACCTGAGATTTGACTGCCCGATTCATGAACTCAACGAACTCATGGGCGGTACAGAATTCGGAGTATTCAACTCCGTTCTGGCGGAAGAGGGTCTGATAGCCTGCCTGAATGCGGAAGGTTGCGCAAAATATACCCGTAAAGACATAGACAAACTGACCGAAATGGTCAAAGGCTGGGGAGCTACCGGCTTAGTCTGGATCCGGTATAATGAGGAAGGCATTAAGTCTTCAGTAGATAAATTTTACAATGAAGAGCAGCTCCGTAAAATCTGCGAAAAAGCAGGTGCAAAAAAAGGAGATATGGTAATGATAGTAGCCGACAAACTCAAGGGAAAAGTAAGAAAAGCCCTGGGTAATTTACGCTTACATCTGGGTAAAACCGAAAACTGGATTGATCCTAAAAAATGGTCTGTTTTCTGGGTGGTGGATTTTCCTTTATTTGAAAGGGATGAAGAAACAGGAGACCTCACCTTTGCCCATCATCCTTTTTGCTCTCCGAATGCAGAAGACCTTCAGTATCTGGATACCGAGCCGGAAAGAGTATATGCTCAGACCTATGATCTCGTGATGAACGGAAGCGAAATCCTGAGTGGAAGTATCCGCATACATCAAAAAGAAGTACAGGACAAAATCTTTGATATTCTGGGCTTAACGGAGGAAGAAAAACAAACCAAATTCGGATTTATGCTGGGAGCCTTTGAATACGGAGCTCCTCCTCACGGGGGCTGCGCTTTCGGTCTGGACCGGTGGGTTATGCTGCTTGCCGGCGAAAATTCTATCCGGGATGTAATTGCATTCCCTAAAACGGCCGGCGGAAGAGACTTAATGATGGACGCGCCTTCAGTAGTCCCTCCAAAATCCCTGAAAGAGTTGAGTATAAAACTGGATTTATTGTAATCTGTTTTAGCCGAACAGACGATACCTGCTACCGGAAAATTTCTGTATTTCCGGTAGCAGTTTTTTTGTGAAATATTTTTAGTTGATTGATAAAACCACTATATTTGACACTCTTTTGAACGTCAACTATCATTTTAGATTATTTAACCTGTACTCTTACAAAATATGTCCATGGATATCACCCTTCAAAAAATGGAGTACCTGATTGCTCTCTGGAAATTCCGCAATGATAAGCGGCACATTTTTCTGAGTTGCTATCAGCGAATGACCCAAAGTATGATAAAATCCATAGAAAACGGGGAATTTGAAGACCCTGAATGGGTAATTGTTTTACTCAATCATTTTGCGGAATATTACTTCAGAGCCCTGACTTTGTATGAAGCCGGAGAAACTCACACTCCTTTGGTGTGGAAAGCAGTACACGAAACTGCGTTGAAAGAAAATCCCGGTGTTTTACAATTACTTGCTACCGGAATCAATGCCCACATTAATTATGATCTGGTTTTTGTACTGGTAGATTTGCTTGCAAAAGAGTGGAGTAAAATGTCTGACACTCAAAAATCTATCCGGTATAAGGATTATATTCATGTAAATCAGGTCATTGCAGCTACGATTGACCAGGTTCAGGATGAAGTAGTGGAAATCAATGTGCCTGTGTGGGGGGTTATGGATACGCTGATGGGAAGATTAGACGAAAAACTAGCCTCTTTACTCATAAACCGCTGGAGGTCAGAAGTATGGGATGACGCACTATCCATAATAAGTACTCAATCCGAGGCAGAAAAAGCAAGATTACACTCCGGCATTCAGCAAAAAGTATTGCAGCGCACTCACTATATTCTGCTGAAAAACTTCTGAGTGAAAGATTTCATAGTGAGGGAAAAGAATAAAAGGTGTACCGAAAAAAAAATCATTCCGGTACACCTTTTATATTTCGGACTAAAAAATCAACGATTAATTTTCCTTTGGAGCATCCTGAGGAGCGGGAGCAGGTGCAGGAACGGGTTGAAGCGCACCGCCGGAAGATTGCTTCTGCAGATAGGTATTGGCTTCTGCAAATGTAACCCTTACTCCGTCAATATAAGGAACAGCCCATGCGTCCTTGATTCCTAATTTTTTCAGTTCCTCAGCAAATGCTTCTGCCTCAGGCTGAGTTCTGAAATTACCCACAAGATATTTATTAAAGCCGTCCGCCTTTTCATGAACGAAATCTTCGCCGGATTTAGGAGGATTTTGCATTTCATGTGTAATAAAAGCACCAATCTGAGTTCTGAAAACCAAACCCAGCTTTGTACCCATTTGAGCAACCTTTTTCTCCCCTTTCAGGGCAATTTCCATTTTATCCAGTTTTTTCTGAACCTGCTGCTTTTCAGCCTGCAACTGAATCGTCTCCCATTTCAAACTGTCAATAATACCTGTTAAGCCATTGGAAGCGTCAGAAGTAGTAGCGTATTCAGCCTGAAGCTGAAGTAATTGGTTTTTCAGTCCGTTAATCTGTGACTGATAGCTTTCCATATCCTGTTTTAAATTAAGAGGCTGTTTTACATACGCTTTTGCGGTTTTTTTCCATTTCTTTGCCTCCTCCTTGTCCTTGGTCGTTTTCTTTTGAGCAAAAACACTGCCTGCCCCCAATATAAAACAGAATAACAGAATTAAGGAACGATAAATAAGCTGATTTTTCATTGTTTGAATACTTGTTAAATAATTAATAGCTTTTTGTATAATTAGTAAGATACTCCTTTTTAACTTACTATATAATTAAACGTTTATTTTTTTTATTTGTTTCATTTAATAGATTATCAAATTTAACAACTATA
This sequence comes from Bacteroidia bacterium, assembly GCA_019695295.1. GTDB lineage: Bacteria > Bacteroidota > Bacteroidia > J057 > J057 > JAAFHL01. Next base: position 79,048 of record JAIBAH010000004.1, read on the forward strand.
TAATAAGCTGGTAAATAGTTTTGTGGAAAATAAAATACTCATTATTTCTTGATTTTAAATATTATGATAAATCAAAAATAATTTCATTTTCCCTTTGAAACTTCTTCACAACTCAACAAAAATAATGCCTGAACTAATGCATTAGTGCTTCTTGCTGTAAAACAGGCCTGATATTACATGAAATTCACCCAATAATTGAGGCAATTTGTACCAAAATAATACAAAAAGTAATATTAAAATCCCATATTTGGATTTTTTTTATATTTCTACTATACAGGATAGACTAAAATATGTATTATTTTTATACACTGAAATACACAATGCATTTATATCGCTTCACTTATCTGTTGAAAAGAAATTATTTTATTAATTTTAAAAAAATGTTTATTTCAAATCAGTAAGTTACAAAAATAAGAGGGAATAAAGAACCGGAATGCTTTTATTTCTAATATCCACTTCCCCAAAAAAGAACAGTCCCAAAACTACCCGAAAATTCTTTCCCTTATTTTTGGGTTTTCATTTAATTTAATATTAATTTTGCACCGAATTTAATTTTTCTGAACACATGAGGAAAAATTTAGTTTTATAAAGTGTGAAAAATAAAATCTTAATAAATCCTAATAATTAAAAAAGTTAACATTATGGCAAAAGTTACAGTAGTAGGAGCCGGTGCAGTAGGCACTACGTGCGCAGACGCATTAGCCCGCAAAGGCTTTTTAAAAGAAGTGGTTTTGTTGGATATCAAGGAGGGGCTTGCTGAAGGGAAGGCAATGGATATCATGCAGACTTCTGCTCTCTATGGTTTCAATACCATCGTTACCGGTTCTACAAGCGACTACAGCAAAACAGCAGGTTCTGACGTTGTTGTGATTACTTCCGGACTTCCCCGCAAACCCGGTATGACAAGAGAGGAGTTAATCTCTGTTAATGCAGGTATTGTGAAAACCGTAACTGAAAACATTCTCATGCATTCTCCTAAAGCATTTATTGTCATGATTTCCAATCCTTTGGATACTATGACTTATCTTGCTTACACTCATTTCAAATTACCCCGTAACCGTATAATCGGAATGGGGGGATTACTGGATAGCTCCCGCTTTAAATATAATCTTTCTCAAACCCTGGGTTGCTCACCCAATGATTTACATGCAAATGTAATTGGTGGTCATGGGGATACTACTATGATTCCGTTGCCTCGTTTCTCTACCCTGAACGGAATTCCGGTAACCCGTTTTATCAGCGAAGATAAAATGAAAGAAATTGTATCTGCTACCATGGTGGGCGGTGCTACCCTTACCAAACTTCTCGGTACTTCTGCATGGTACGCTCCGGGTGCCGCCGCTGCTACTGTAGTGGAAGCTATCGTTCTGGATCAGAAGAAAACCTTCCCTTGCTGCGTGGCGTTGAAAGGTGAGTACGGTATGAATGATATCTGTATCGGCGTTCCGGTTACTTTGGGTAAAAAAGGAGTAGAAAAAATCGTTACGCTTCGCCTCAGCAATGATGAGAAAGAAGCTTTGCAAAAATCTGCTGACGCAGTAAGAAACATGAATGATGTGCTTAAAACAATGGTTTAATCCATTGAATCAATAATCTGAGGATTTCTGACAGAATCATAATCACAGAACTACTCAGCAATCCATAAAAAGAGGCTGCCCTTTCGGACAGCCTCTTTTTTATTGAACGTATGTTTTCAGAGTTAGTTTTTCACCACCTTTGCACTTCCTGCAAAGTTGCCGTCTTTACTAAACTGTATTGTATAAATTCCGTCAGACCAATCCGCTGTACGCACTTCGAGTTGCTGGGATGTCATTTGATTTTCATACATCAGCTGCCCTACGGTATTGTAGATTCTTACAGTGTAATCAATGGATTTTACATTTTCGTCTGCTACAATCTGAAGATAGTCCATTACCGGATTAGGAAGAATAGTAACAGGAACGATAAACTGTCCGCTTCCGATAGAAACGAGTTCTACGCTTTGAGGGGCAGAGCAGGAAGTACAACCCTGAGCGTTCGTTACACATACATGATAGCTGCCGCTGGTAGTTGCAGTATAGTTCATTCCGGTTGCTCCGTTGATAGGGTTACCGTTCAGATACCACTGATTTCCGGCTCCTGCACTGGAAGAAAGCACCCCGGTACTGGTATTTACAGTAAAGGTAGGTACCGCAGGCACCGGATTCACCGTTACAGTGATATTATCCGTATCAGAACAACCGTTTGCATCAATTGAAGTAAAGGTATAGGTGGTAGTAACCACAGGTGTTACAGACTGAGTAGCTCCGTTCACTCCATTATTCCAGGAGAAAGTATAAGGTGCTCCGCCGCCTGTAGCAGTACCGCTCAGATTGGCACTTGCCCCCTCACAAATGGAAACATCAGCCCCTGCATTGGCAACCGGTGCCTGGTTCACAGTGATGGTTACGTTATCACTACCGGAGCAGAGATTACCGTCGGTAACTGTTAAAGTATAGGTGGTAGTTGTGGCAGGAGATACGGTTTGAGTTGGACTGGTGTTGTTATTGCTCCAGGAATAAGTAAAGGTACCTGTACCACCTTGTCCTGAACCGCTAAGCTGAGCAGAAGAGCCTGCACAAATATCGTCATCCTGTCCGGCATTTGCAGTTGGGATGGCATTTACGGTAACCACAACGTCATCTGTATCACTACAACCGTTATTGTCTGTAACCGTTACTGTATAAGTAGTAGTGGTAGCAGGATTAACAGTAGCACTGGAACCGGAAGTTCCGTTACTCCATGAATAGGAATAATTTGTTCCTCCACCCGAAGCGGATGCATTCAGGTTAGCAGAAGCACCGTTACAGATTGAAGCATCCTGACCTGCACTGGCAGTAGGAGGAGTGTAGAGCGCAATCATCACCGAGTCGCTGTCAGAACAACCAGCCGCATTGATTACGGTCACACAATACATACCTGACATGGTTGCAGTGACAGTTTGAGTGGTAGAACCATTACACCATAAATAAGAACTACCGGGGTTTCCTGCGTTCAGCGTTACCGGACTGGTATTACAGTTACTTACATCCGGTCCCAGATTTACAACCGGAGCAGGAGCAACCGTTACTAAAACAGCATCCGTTGCTACAGTACCACATTCATCAGAAACGGTCAGTGTATAGGTGGTAGTGGTAGCCGGGCTTGCAGTTGGGTTCAGGATATTCGGATTACTCAGACCTGTAGCAGGCGACCACTGATAAGTATAGGGGTTTCCACCTGAATTTACTACACCGAAAGCACTGATTTCCATCAGTCCACCTACACCTAAATCGCCCAGGAATGTGGTTAATCCGGTATTAAGATCTGCACTTCTTAACTCTCCGGCTGAGGTAGCATTGTTGTAGGCTGCAAGATACAGCACCCCTGTGACCGGATCAAAGTCTGCATCCTGAATATAGTTGGCATCAAAACCGATAGGGCCAATCAGGGTAGCTGCACCAGTTGTAAGATTTACAGAATATAAATTATCTGTAACGATGTCCATAGTATAGCCTTGTCCCGAATTGTTGATAGCCAGCCATATTGCCCCTGCAACCCCACTAATTGAACCCACCTGAGTTACAGCACCGGTGGAAGGGTTAACTGTATAAAGAACAGAGGTAGCAATATCAGTAGAGGTAGCATAAAGCGTATTATTTGTACTATTCCATGCAAGTCCTGTCCATGCCTGATTAAGTCCAACCGGCGCAGCCGCACCAATTAAAGTGGAGGTTCCGCTGACAGTATCTATTGAAATGAGTGCATTATTTGTATAGTCCAGTGCTAAAAAACCATTGGGGGTAAAGTCTCCGGCAAAAACATCGAGTGTTAACCCTGCACCGATGGGTGTTGTGGCGGTAGGGTCAGAAATAGGAAACTTCACAAAATCGCCGGTAAGAGCGTCAAAACCATATCCGGTAATACTACCATCAAAGGGATTTCCGCCTGTTGCCGGACTACCGCCGATAGAAACCGGAGCACCTCCGGCACAGACCGTCTGATCTGCTCCTGCATCTGCAGTCAGAGCAGTAGTTCCCGGAATAGTTACAGTTGAGGTAGCAGAAACCGTTCCGCATCCATCGGTAATTGTCACGTCGAACTGTCCGGGTAAAGCATTAATGGCGTTTGTAGTGGCTCCGGTTGACCATGAATAAGTGAATGGTGGCCACCCTGCAGCAACCGCAACCGCTGTACCCAATCCGCCGGGGCAATCAGGGGCTATTCCTGTGGTTGTTACAGCAGGAGTAGGGGCTGTAAGCGGAGAAATGAATATCTCAACCAGTCCGGTATCTGCCTGATAGCCATCCACTAAAAGATAGTAGGTAGCACCAGGAGTAAGACAACCCAAGGTCAGGTTAGAGGCATAAGCAGTACATCCTGTACCATCGTCATTTGCACCGATATAGCTAAAGGTAGTATAGTCATTACAGTTGGTGGCTGAATATACTGCAAGCTGAGTATCGAAATTTGTACCCGCGTTGCAGGCATCTATTTCTACAAATCCGGAAGCAGGGGCTACAAAAGTAAACCATATTGAGGTTTCGATGCCGGTATCACACCACCCGGTAAGGCAGCTTGTAAGCGGAGGAGTGATAGCCGTTTCCCCTGCATCCACCGTTGCGCCGCCATTGCCATAAATATAACTGGTGTTGAAAGCCAAAGGTACTGCATTGCAGGGTAAATCGTTACCAGGAGCCACAGCAGGACCACTGACGAGGGTAATATCCACCTCTGAACAACCTCCTGTACCACCCAAACATCCCAGTTCAGTAACCACAAGTTCATAATCACCCGATACCGTGGGGGTAAAGAGAATCCCTGAAGACAATCCGCAGTAATCATCGTTATAATCAATAATGTTCAGCTGCCCTGCGTCCCAAAGGGTTAATTCAGAATCAAAGGTGCCGTAATTACAGTTATCGAACAAATAGGTATTTCCGGCAACTAAGCCTGTAACAGTAACTGCATCACCGGTTGAAATGCAGGAAGTAGTATTTACGCTGCTTATTACGGTCGGTGCTGAATAAACCCCAACCATATTACCAAAGCACTGGGCCTGAACTGTACCTGATGTATTCAGCATAAGTCCTGTAAGGACAAATATGCTGAAAATCGTTTGAAGGATTGTATTTTTTTTCATTTTCTTCGTTTGATGATTTGAGGGTTATTTTTTACTTTGTTGATTCAGAATCGCCTGATACCTTTGAGGATTGTTGTTAATCCATTCCATTTTCAGTCTTTTCATTTCTGCTGCATCCTGTTGCTTATTGCCGGTAAGGACATAAAGCGGATACGTCTGATCGAGTTCATACAGTCCTTTTGAAACAAAGGGAGAATTTAACAGTTGTTTTTGAGCTGCTTTCATGTCAAAAGCAGGATTGTTCTGGTTCTTTTGAACAGATTCCAGCAAAAGAACTGCATTTTCTCTTGTTTGTTTCGCGTTGTAATAGTTTTTAGCAGGCTGATGATTTACCGGAGGCTTTCCTGCGGACGCTCCCCTGGCACTCTGTGCCGAAAGTTCAGTCCCCATAAACAGTACTACTCCCATAATAAACCACTTTAACATTTTTCGATTCATAAAAAATAAATTTAAGTGAATAAAAGATTAATTAATATAATTTCGCTGCAAAAATAGGCATTTTTCACTGAAATAAAAAATGATGCAGGTCATATTCAGAATAAAATTTTAAAAATTGCCTTTATTTGTCCGGAGATTAACAAGGGAGGAGAAGTAAATATTCAGGCACTCATTTCACCGCCACTGCCCAGGGCCTCGGGAAAAACCTCCATTTTCCGGAAACATATACAAACATATCGTAGGCACTGCCGGTATGCTTGCCGGGTTGTACATATTTAAAACGATAGTATTTCAGGTCAGGGTTAAACTCATCCGCAATTTCTTTATATCCCCCCGGAAAATAGACTGCTTCATGAATATACTTTTTAAAATCATCCTGACTTGCCTCCCATAACAGAATTTCGGATTGTCCCTCCAGATTTGGCTGAATAACGATGGAGCTTCCGTGATACAGTTTTTTATGATACAGGTATATTTTCTCTGCAAAATCCTGATTTATAAATACTTCGTAGTAATCTGATTTATCCGGCCTAAGTTGTTTACTGAATTTCAGCCGGGTTTTGTAGTTCATGGAAGAAAAAAGCTCTATCAGTTCTGTAAGTCCTTCTTTGTTTCCCACAAAAGCGCTCATATCCGGCAAAGGCTCTTTCCCCTGAGAATATGCTCCGGAAATACTTCCCACCGGTCCCAAAATCAAAAGCAAAATTAAAGAAAGTATTCTCTGCTGATAATTTTTCCGGAAACCCACCCATAAAATACGCTGTTGCATTAACATAATCGAATAATCAAACCAGTAATTTTGTACAAAAATACATTATTTTACTTTTTTATGCTAACTTTACACGATAAATTTTCATTTCATTATTTTTTCCAGTATAAATATGAATTCTGTTCCGGACGATTATCTCCAAAAAAACAAAGAAGCCTGGAATCAAAAGGCTATGTATCACTTTGACTCTGAATTTTATGATGTGCCGGGATTCCTGAACGGGAAAAACAGCCTGAGAGAAATAGAACTTGCCCTTCTGGGAGAGATAAAAGATAAATCCATTCTTCATTTACAATGTCATTTCGGACAAGACAGCCTTAGTCTGTCAAGAATGGGAGCAAAGGTTACCGGTGTGGATTTTTCTGAAAATGCGATTGAATATGCCCGGATTTTAGCCCGGGAAGCAGGCGTTGAAGCTACTTTTGTACTCACAGACGTATATCAAACGCCGGATTTCATTTCAGAAAAATTCGACATTATTTTTACTACTTACGGAACGATTGGGTGGCTGCCTGATTTAGGGCGATGGGCTGACGTAATCGCTGCAATGCTCAAACCCGGAGGGAAACTGATTTTTGTGGAATTTCATCCTGTAGTATGGATGCTTGACAGTAAGTTCCGGGAAATACATTATTCCTACTTCAACGAAACCCCGATTAAAGAGCTGGAAAAAGGAACGTATGCAGATGAGTCCGCTCCCATTGAGACAGAGACCATCTCTTTTAACCACAGCCTGAGTGATGTAATCAACAGCCTGATTCAGAGCGGAATGCATATTGACCAGATGAATGAATATGCCTATTCACCCTATCCTTGTTTTCCGGGTATGATAGAAACCGGGCCTGACCGGTATATCTTTGAGCATTTTGGCACAAAACTCCCGCTTGTATATGCAATCCTTGCACACCGTACAGAAAGTTAGTCGGAAGACTCCCATTCTCCTGCTGCGTTTTTAATCCAGATTTGTTGATTATGAAAGGCTTCTATTTTGATATTTCCATAAATATGAGGATAAAGCCCGCCATTGGAAGCCGTTTCCCACCTGAGTTGAGCAGCTACTCTTTTTTCAAGAATCTCAAGGACAATGACTTCTTCATATTCTCCGAAATACCGTTTCAGGGTGTCGGGAAGTTGTTCGGCGGTGGAGCAGTGAATGAAACCTTCTTCCACTACTGAAGGGTGCTTATATACATTATATAATAGTGCATACTCCCACAATGCTTTTGTTGTAATATGATAAATCATCGGATATCTTTATTTTTTCACAAAAGAACCCATAAAAAATCAATTTTGCAAGTAAACTAACATCCTTTTTGGGGTTTGTAACGCTTTCTTCTATCCTGAATTCCGGATACCACAGGGTTTAGGGCCACTGAAACCCCACAAAATTTCAAAAAAATTTCATCTCCTGTAAAAAATAATTCCTTTAAATTAATACTTTTTCCGGAAGAATTACGTACACATAAGAATAAGGGATTTTAGTACAATTTATTTTCAGGTACTTTATTGCCCTTTATTGTTTATGCAACCCTCAAATATTGTTTAAATTATGAAAAATTTCTGTTTATGCCTGCTGATTGTGCTGACTTTCGCTTCATCTGCTTTTACCCAGACCATCATATTTTCCAATGAGTTTCAGTCTTTCGAAATAAGCTATCCTGAATCCTGGAAGCTGTCTGAATACATAACGGAAGAAGTAGCATTTGCGGCCTATAATCCGATGAGTCCTACTCCTGCCTATCACGAAACCGTCAATATCAAAGTACTGAATACCTACTCAGACGATTTAAGGATATGTGCCAAAGCAACTGCCGAAATGCTCAGGGAGCGGCTGAGTGGTTTTGAACTGATTCAAACTGAGGAAACCTCCAGCGGAGGCAATCATATGATTATACTGGAATATACTCACTTCATCCCCAAAAGTACAAACGTAAAGAAAAAAATAAAGCTCCGCTCAAGAACCTGTATTATCCTTAAAGACAATAAAGAATACATGATTACCTATACAGCGGATAAACGGGCATTTAACCACTCTTTTGAGGATTTCAGAAGAATGGTGCAAACTTTTCGGTTCATTTTTAAACTAAATGCATAATTTATATTAATTTTGCACAAAAATTAATATAATTATCTTATGTATATGAAATATCTGAAAAAAAGTATTTATTTATTTGCCATCCTGTCGGGGGTTCTCCTTTTTACAGGTTGTGGAAGACAAGGCTGTACAAGTTCTGACGGTATCAATTTTGACCCTGAAGCAAAAAATGACGATGGTACCTGTATTTTCCCGTCTGATGTTTTTGCCGGTGTTTATGCTTATAATGATACAATTGTAAGAAGATACAATAATTTCCCGGATTCTGTAAACACGCTTTACAAAAGTGATACATTTATCTTATATCTTCTTGAAAACAAATTAGTGAGCTGGAAACAATACACGGAGTGCAACGACACCATCAAATGTAGTGTAACGGCTACCAACCTTGATATTGAAACGGGATATAATTGTAATGGATTGTGGGACAACTTTACGATGGTCAGGTCGGGCAATTCGCTTGTCTATAATTACCGGATAGGAGTAGGAGGACTCACTACAGATGAAATAAGAGGAGTAGCGACCAAGCAACCCTAAGCACTCCCCCCGGATGAGAATCACCCTGATTTCGGTACTGCTGATGGCCTGCCTTTGTACAAAAGCGCAGTCGGTTATGCCTTTGCTGGATTTTTATGGAATTCAGCAGGGGCTCAATATCCATCTGAACTGGATTGCAACCGATACTATCATCCCCAAACCTTTTCTTGTGGAAAGAAGTACCAACGGAATTATATGGGAAAATATCGCCGTTGTCCCTTATCTTACCGGAAAAACACAATACGAATTTTCAGATACTACACTCAGCGGATTTTATTCCAGACTCTATTACCGGCTGAAACAGGACCAGGTGGATTTGTATGTATATCTCTCCAGAGTGCTCACCTTTGAAAATGTACAGGAGGCAATTGCAAACGCAGTTATTTATCCTGTACCGGCTGCTGAAATGCTTCATCTCAACTATATTCCTTCTCAGGACGGATGGGTTTCGGTAAAAATCCATGACCTGAGCGGAAAGGAATTACTCAGAATCCCAACCCTCAGCAGTAACTCAAGAATTCTGGATATTGATATTTCCGGTTTACTTACAGGGACTTATGTATTCATCATGGTAACAGACAGCGAAGTAAAAACATGGAAATTCAATAAATTGTAAACCATTTTATAAATTATCCGTATATCTGCAAGAAATTATTCTAAAAAAACTATCATTATAGAAATGGAAAATTACTACGGCTCCTCCTGGGAGCAAAAACAACAGAAAACTTTTATTGAATCAGGGCTTGCCAATGCATTCATGAAGCAGGTCTTTATAATTATGGCGTTTGGTCTCTCAATTTCGGGGCTGTCTGCCTGGTTTGTAGGGGATAAATTAATTACAGGTGAATTATCCTTCCTTTTTCAGGGAGGAATGCGATATGTAATCATGTTTGCACCCCTTGCATTTGTAATGGCACTGAGTTTTGGGATTCAAAAAATGAGTTATACCACCGCAAGTATCGTTTTTGGTATCTATGCGCTGGTAATGGGTATCAGCCTTGCGCCCATCTTCCTGATTTATACGAGTGGTTCCATCGCCAAAGTGTTTTTTATTACCGCCGGTACTTTCGGAGGCATGGCACTTATCGGTATGATTACCAGGATAGACCTTACCAAATTTGGCTCAATTCTTATGATGGCTCTTCTGGGGCTGATTATCGTAAGTCTGGTCAACCTCTTTCTGAAAAGCCCGATGATTGAATTCATCACAAGTGGATTGGGAGTACTCATTTTCTGCGGTCTTACGGCTTATGATACACAAAGACTCCTGAGAATCGGTGCTGAAGCGGATACAGAAAATGAAGGCGTTCGTAAAGTAGCCCTCATGGGTGCTCTATCGCTTTACCTTGATTTTATCAATCTGTTTTTATATCTGCTTCGTTTTCTGGGCAACAGAAGAGATTAATTATTCTTCAGGGCAAATAAAATTCAGCGACCGCTTCTACTCAGGAGCGGTTTTGCTTTTTTTAGCGAAAAGCCTGAAAAATTATTGTTTTTAAAAGAATAATCATTATTTTTGCCTTTCCGGGTTTAAGTATCCGGATTTATGCTTAATGGAGATTGCTGCAAAAAACACATGGGTTTTATCTTAAATTCATGTACCCGGCAATTCCGGTAAATTTTTTAATTGATTGATTACACACTTAATCTGCTTTCCGTTTTATGAATGATGTTTCTGTACGCCTCCACCTACTCATTACAAGCCGAAAATTATTTTTAAAATTTGGTTACAGCAAAGTAACGATGGACGAAATCGCAAGAGAAATGGGCATGAGCAAAAAAACCATTTATCTTTATTTCCCCGGTAAACTTAAACTTATGGAGGAAGTTATCGAAGAAATGAAAAATGAAATCACTCAGGGAGTCCATAAAATCCTGGCGGATACTTCCCTTTCTACGCTGGAAAAACTCAAGCAGGTGATGATTTTTACTGCGGATTTTCTCTCTTCTGTTTCACCCTTTGTGGCAACGGATTTAGAAAGAAATGTACCGGAATTATGGGATAAATTAAAGTCGGTTAAATATGAGCTGGCCTTCAGTAATATCAAAAAACTGCTGAAGGAATGTATCGCTTCGGGCATAATCCGTAAGGATATCTCTCCGGATTTGCTTTTGATGTTTTATTCCTCGGCCTTTCAGCATGTCAGAGATTCCGCCTTCCTCAATGATTTCCCTAAAGACATCCGTCAGCAAATCCCCTCTACTGGCGAGCAGGTATTCTCAGAGTGGGTAAAAATATGCTTTGAAGGGCTGGAGCGATAGTACGGGTCTTTCTTTGAGTATAAGAATCAGTCTGAATTTCGCAATAAAAAAACCGCCGGAAAAAGCCGGCGGTTTTTTTATGGTTTTTCTGCGATTTACGCCGATTTATGAATAATGATTTTTTCTGTCATGAGTTTGGTTATGGGAAAAACCACGTTCATCTCCCCGCTTTCAATCGTTACTGTCATATTATCGAGTGAAACAATCACACCTTTTATGTCTTCTATCTGAACCACCTGGCCTACTTTAAAATGGTTTCTGGTATAAAAGGAGGTAAGGATTCCCGAAAGTACGTTTCTGGCAGAATATCCGTAAGCAATGGCAAAGCCCAGCATGATTCCCCCAATAATAATAGAGACATTGGCTGTAATCAGTTTGGTATCTACCCCCGCCTGTCCTAAAGCACTCACTCCGATGGCAATGGCTAAAAAATAGAAAATAATATTACCCAGCATTTGCCACGCCTTGATTCCCATAGATTTTGCTGCAGTGGAAACAACGTTTCGGATTAAACCGGAGAAGTAAATCCCCAGTACAAACATCAGGATAGCGCTTAACAATTTGGGGACATATTGTACCAGCTGACTTAAAAGCTGAGAAAGGATATCCAGGCCTAAAACATCGGTGGCGGTAAGCATTACAATCAGCATCAGAAAATAGCGGATAAACTTCAGGATTAATCCGGACATATCTACCTGAGTTCTTGATAAACCAAGTCCATCCTGCAATTTATCCAGTGACTTTACGACACCGGGGCGATATATCAGTTTTTTCAGAATTCCGGAAATAATCCTGACAATAATATACCCTATCAGGAATACAAGCAGGCATCCAATCAGGTTTGGGATAAATCCAAAGAAGTTTTCGAATACTTTTTGTAATGAAGTTAAAATGATTTGACCAATATCTTTCATTGTGAGTTATAATATTTTTTTTGAGTTTTTTATTAAGGGGTAAAATCAGGCGGGCATTTCGGTATCGTTATCATCCCAATCCAGGTCAGCAGTTTGAGGCACGTTTTTTTGCTCCGGGTTTCCGGAGAGCATACCCGAAAATGTCTGAGCCATCTGAAAAGTAAAAAGCGAGACAATATCCGAAAAAAACTGAACAGTCAATACTGTTGTAATTACTTCATTTCTACGCGACCGGGGAACTTTCTCATCGCCCTCTATACTTTTAAACGCGTTATTTGGGGTTTTCATTATATTATATTTAATATATATTATTTTCCATTAATTCTTTTACTTTTTGTCTTGCCCTTGCAAGTCTCATTTTTACAGCGCTTTCAGATATTTTATGTACTTCCATCAATTCTTTAATAGAAATATCATCCTGATACTTCATCAGTAGCAGTGCTTTATCTTCAGGGTGAATTTTGTCCAATGCTTTTTTCAGTGATTTTTCCTGAGATTCCAGCAGAACCCAGTCGGTGTCTTCATCCGCAAAATCCATTCTTTCATCATCAAGGGGAGTTAAAGGCAAACGGTTTTTTTTGCGGGTATATTCCACACAATAATTATAAGCGACAGAGTAAAGCCACGTAGAAAACCGGGAGCGCCCCTGAAACTTTGAAAGTTGCAGGAATACCTTTATCAAAATGTCATGGGATAAATCCAAAGCTACATCCTTGTCTTTTTCAAAAGACAAACACTTACGGTAAACTTTATCAGAATACCGGTCATACAGGACGCTAAAAAAATTAGTTTTGCCCTTATCTATTATTAATTGAATCACATCCTCATCACTCAGACGACTAACCTTAATATCTGTCATTTTCACCACTTTCAAAGTCAAATACCCAAAGTCAAAAAAAAGAGACGCACAAAATACGGTAATATATTTATAACTTCCAAAAAATATCAATCTGAATGAAATAAATTTTTGTATTTTTCTTAAATACATCAAAAATCAGTCCACAAATACTGACTTTTTCGCCTTTATTATTATTTTTTTCAACAAATCCCCCCTGCCTTTCCATTCTGCGGATTCGCTCAGTACTTCGTTGTGAAGTATCATCCGGAATATCCCGCCCATTTTCTGTACCGCTGAAAGCATGAAATCCACTTTTGCCAAAACTACGGCATCCGGTTCACCAAGATAACTGACGATTGTCCTGTCCATCAGAAGGGAAGGACATATCATCAGGTCTGTTTCAGTTTCTGCCATCAAATCAAACCACGGGTAATCTGTCATCATTCCATTCGGAAATCCGATAGAGTGAGTAAAGCAATAAGAATACTCCCTGCGTATTCCGTACTGATATAAATTACGGAAAGTATCCGGAAGGTGAAACCGCAAAAAATGCTGACGGGAATCCGTTACAGGTGCTCCGGTGATGTCCTGCAATTGTGCTATTGCATTACGAATGATTTCCTTATTTTTGTAAGAATCATAGGAAGGATGAATCCCTACTGTATATCCTCTGTGGGAAATATCCTGAATCAGTTTTCTGAATTCGGGCGTTTTGCTGGAAAAAGCAGAGTCTTCCGGTTTTTCTCCTTCTATTAAAAAAAAGAAAGCAGTAATATCCGGAGGACACAACCTGAAAATTTCTTCGTAGGTGTCATTCACGTCCTTTTTAAATAATAACGCTTCGAAACGCTCCCGGACTTCTTCCCACTTAAACTGAAATAAATCTTTCAGAAATCCTCCTGCCATTTTATAAAAGGACTTATGCCTGTATTTCCAGGGATTATCGATATCCCAGGTCAGGGAAACCCGAGGTTTCCGGTTTTTCAGAATCTCAGCCTGTACCGCTTTCGGAAAAAAAATCAATAGTTTTTCGCAATACAAATGAACGACCGGTAAATGAAAGGGATGATTAATATTTGCGGATACATTATAATAATAACGGTCCCGGCTATCTTTGGGTAAAAAATAATATTTTTCGTAATCGCTGATCCAGTAAAAAACGGCTGAAAAAATATCAAAAGGAAATTTTTGCTTATCCTCCGGATTTAAATCCTCCGGAATATGCCACTCCGGCCTCAAATCAGGAGGAGATTCAGGCTTTACAGTAAGAAAACCCCAATCCGGAATGGAAATCCCCCCTGAAACAGGTTTTCCGGTGTAATTCAAAACAACATTAAATTCCTCATTATCAATAGAATTACCCCAATCTTCTGCCCGTACAATCTGATAAGGAACTTTATAAATATATTCAAAAATTACCTTAATCGTATAATTAAGCCGGGGCGTATAAAAAGGAATAATAATATTAATCATAAGATATTTAAAAAAAAACTTAAAATCAGAACTTGTAATTCAATGATAATTGTTAATATTGCCGATAAATTGTAATTTTGCCACAAAATAAGGTAAAAAGCGGTTTAAAGGAAAGTTTTTTGAAAAATGAGCTGAAAAATGTACTACTATCTTGGTCGATTGGGAAATTTTGGATATCTGATATATCAGTTAATTCTCAGCCTCCGGTTTATTGTCCGGGACAGAGAAAGAATCGTATATCAAACCGATAAAATAGGAGTTGAAGCGATTCCGATTGTATTGGTAGTAGGAATATTTGCAGGCACCACGATTGCATGGCAGGCAGCCTATCAGTTTCGGGGAATGGCGCCCCTTTCACTGCTGGGAGGTCAGGTAACGAAAACGATTATGATGGAAATGGCGCCGGTACTGACGGCACTCGTAATGAGTGGCAGAGTAGGCGCAAGCATGACCGCAGAAATCGGAGGGATGAAAATCACGGAACAAATTGACGCACTGAAAACGATGTCAATAGATCCGGTGAGATACATCGTTTTACCCCGCTTTATTGCATTATGCCTGATGATGCCTGTACTTGGAATTTTCTCGATGGCTATCGCAGTCGCGGGTGCGCTTACGGTTTGTGTATTATTTCTGGATATTTCTTCTTATTCTTTTTTAAATTCAGTAAGGGATTTGTTCAGTTTTAAAGACATGGCCGGAGGGCTTGTAAAAACATTTTTTTTCGGAGCGATTATTTCTCTTATTGGATGCTACAAAGGATTAGAAACCACAGGAGGTACAAAGGGAATCGGAGAAGCAACAATTTCTTCATTTGTATTCTCGGCAATCTCCATTTTAATCAGTGATTTTTTATTGTGGATTATTCTTTTTTAGTTTGCATCATAAATTTCTGTAAAATTTTTTCAATAAAATTATTATAGATTAGAAAAAATAGGTTTATTTGCTGAGTTTTCTGAAAAACTTGAAATTATTCATGATTATTTTTACTTAAAAATAGTATTTATTGTTTCATTTTCAATATTTTATTTATTATTTGTCAATATAAATGCAACAAGTCTATACAAATATGATGACAGGGCTATTAAAACGGATTTTTACCGTATTCATTTTTGCGGCAATTTTTTCTCTATCAGTTTATGCACAGACTCCGGTGCCGAAGTTGGATAAATTGATTAAGAAGGCAGACGCAGCTTTCGCCTCCCATGATTACTTACAGGCGAGCGATTTGTATCAACAAATCATGGCAGCTGATCCTAATCATTACCACTCTATTTACAGAATGGCGGTGATTAGCAACATTATTCAGGACTATCGCGAAGCACAACGCTGGTACAAAAAAGCGATAGAAACGGATCCTGAAAGAAATGACACGGCTTATCTGGAACTGGGTTTGGTCTTCAAAAGACTAAACAACTACCAAAAGGCAAAAGAAGCGTTCATGACCTTTCAGCGTAAACACACGAATACCGAAGATGAGTATTATCTGCGTGCAGAAAACGAAATCAAAGGGTGTGATTTTGCTGAAAGTGAGTCCGGAAAAAAACCAAAATTCCGTGTAGAAGAACTTTCTGTTAACTCTCCTTCCCATGATGGTTTCCCCTGGGTACTGGATCAGCGTCAGGAAGATAAGTTCCTGATTTTCTCTTCACATCGCCCCATTCCGGAAGCAAAGAAAACGACAAAAGACCCTTCTTCAGGGGAAGAAAGTTTCTCTGACATCTATATGGTGGTAATGGAGAATGACAGCACTTTTGCTGC
The DNA here is from genome assembly GCA_019695295.1 of Bacteroidia bacterium. Taxonomy (GTDB): domain Bacteria; phylum Bacteroidota; class Bacteroidia; order J057; family J057; genus JAAFHL01. The sequence goes on from JAIBAH010000004.1 coordinate 95,275, forward strand.
GGATATCTATAATATGGGTACTCCTATCAATACCATTATGAACGATGGTAGTGCATCTGTAACCGGTGACGGTCTTACTATGTACTTCACCATTTGTCAGGAAGGGAAAAGCAAAGGAAGGGAATGCAGCGTTTATGAATCCCGTTATGATTATGCCCGTAAAGTTTGGGGTAAGCCTGTAAAGGTGAATGGCGTAAACGGAACCCAAAAAGTGGTAATCAATACTAAAGGAAAAACCAAAACCGTACCTACCAAAGATATGCATCCTTCTATCTCCGGCGACGGAATGACGCTTGCCTTTATCTCTGACAGAGACGGCGGAAAAGGTGGAAACGATGTATGGATTTCTCACAGAACCGGTGAAGGATGGACTGCACCTGAAAATGGCGGAGAATTCATCAACACCCCTTTCAATGAAATCTCTCCTTTCCTGAATGAAGATGGCACAAAACTGTACTTCTCTTCTGAAGGTCACGTAGGTTTCGGAGGTCAGGATTTATATATGGCTGAACTCGTTGATGGTGTGTATCAAAATACAACCAACGTTGGTGCTCCTATCAACTCCAGCTATGATGACTATGCTTCTTACTGGATGAACGGAGACTCTGCTTTATATTTCAGCTCTAACCGCCCGGGTGGTAAAGGCCGTGATGATATCTACAGAGGGGTATTCATTGTTTATCCTGATCCTTATATCACCGTTGCGGTTCAGGGTATCGTGAAAGATAAAGCAAATAAGCAGCCGGTTCCTTATGCAACTGCTGTATTGTATGAATATTCTGAGGATGGTTCTTCTTTGGTAGAACTTGACAAAAGAAGCACTACTGAAAATGCTCGTTACACTTTCCCGCTGGAAAGAAACAAGCGTTACAAAATCGTAGCCAATGCTCCGGGATATCTTACAAGCGATGTAACCATCTCTACGATTGATATCGGTAAAGATGTACAGAAAGGTGATAGCCTACATGTAGATCTCGAAAGAAATATTGATATCGAAATCGAACCGATTGAGTTGATTAAGCCTATCGTTTTGAAAAATATTTATTATGATTATGATAAGTATTTCATCCGTCCTGACGCTGCCACTGAATTGGATAAATTGGTGGATATTCTTTTGAAAAATCCTCAGATTACGATTCAGTTAGGTTCTCATACAGATACGAATGGTTCTGAAGGTTACAACAAATTGCTTTCTGAAAGACGTGCTATGTCTGCTGTGAAATACCTTGCAGATAAAGGTATCAACCCTGAGCGTTTATCATGGTTCGGATTTGGAGAAGGAAGTCCTATCTACGCTCCTGAAAAAACGGATTATGAAGAGCAGGAAAACCGTCGTACTGAATTCCGTATCACTGGTTTCGAGTTCAAAAAATAATTCTCGTAATTAAATCATAAAAAAGAGGTTGCCGGAAACAGCAACCTCTTTTTTTGTTTTGTACGGGATTCTTAGGCTCTCTTTCGTTCCCCATCGGCTCCGCTCAGGGAACGAAAGAGGCTCCATTAAATCGTTGGGTGAGCGAAGCCGAACCCAACACTTCTATTCCTGTCGGCAGAATCTTACAAAAAAAAAACCATTCAAGCGTCACGCCCGAATGGTTCTCTTCTTTTTAACTCTTTTTTACCCTTATCTATGAAAACTAATGAAAGTTTGGGACTTTCATTACTGTTTAGATGAGGGTATCTTTTGCAGGTCACACCTCTTTTTTATTTTTTTTATAAAAAATATTTCATGGGGATGAAAATTAAAAATCATACTGCTTTTTTCTCTTTCAATAAAGGAGCATTTGATAAAGATTTAATTTGTGTAATTCAGAATTACCCCTTAATTTTGAAGGTTTTTTATATAAATCCATTGTATCTTAATTCATCTATTCAGATCCTGCACTTTTGGAAAATGAAAATTTAAATTCCGGACTTGTTTTCTCTATCTACTATCATGATTTTTTCAAATATCTGATAGGGGCTTACTCGCTCCCTTTTCTTGCTGATGGTAGTTACAGTCTGTCTAACTCCCGGAATATTACGCTGGAAAATCTTTCGGAGTTCAAGGATATGCTTACGGAAGAGGAAAAACAACTCGTCCTGATGTGTAATGAGATTCATCCCAAAAACATGATACGGCAATTTAAAGGAGACCCTTTTCATCCTTTTGCGTTTTTTGAGGAGGTGCTTTCTCCCAAAAATCAGAAGCAGTACGAATTAATCCTGGCCTATATCGAAAAGCGTCTGATAAAAATCCTGCCTTTGCTGGAAGGAAAAGCGGTGTATGAAATGGCCAATGACGGATACCCGGCGCATAAGCCTGTCAATATGCTGAAAGAGAAGGCTTCCATTACGTTTCATTTTCACCGGGAGCCTCAAAAGCTTTTGTATTATATCACTATCCGCCTGAAAGAAAAAAACACTATCCTCACCAATCAGCGGGCAAAAATCCTGACCAATTTCCCTGCATGGATTCTGAGACAGGGGGAACTTTTTACCTTCGGAGAAGAAATTGAGGGGAAAAAAATGCAGCCTTTTCTGACCAAGATGAATATTGAGGTTCCCAAAGAAAGGGAAGAGGAATACTTCCGGAAGTTTGTCACGCAAATCATGGAAAAATATGAGGTAAGGCATAAGGGATTTAGTGTAAGGGTAATTGAAAGGCAACCGGAATTTCATTTGTATATCAACAGTAATCATCCGGAGTATCTGGGGTTTGAAAAAAAAGTATCGTACGGGGATTATTCTTTTACGCTTACGACGGATCAGGCGCCTAAAATCAAGATGAATGCTTTTTTTGAAAAGGAAGGTCCGGAGTTTATCATTTATAAGATTTTCCGGAATGTGAAGAAGGAAAAGCAGGCGGTGGAATTGCTGAGCCAAATGATTCCGGATAAGGAAAGTTTTCTGGCCTGGGAAAATATTGCCCGCAATAAAGCCCTGAGCTGGATGGCTGAAAATATTCCTGTATTAAAAGAGGCGGGATTCCGGATTCATTTTCCGGAGAATACTGCCGGATTTAGTTTTGAGAAACCTGCGATTGAAATGAGTTCTGTAAAAAGAGGGGATTGGTTCGATATTCAGGCGGTTGTGGTGATTGGGGAGTACCGGATTCCTTTTATCCGCTTCCGGAATCATATTCTGAAAAATCAGCGGGAATATCTGTTGCCTGACGGGAGTGTGGCGATTCTTCCGGAAACCTGGTTTTCTCAATATCATTTTCTCGTAAAACTGGGAAAGGAAACGGATAATGGGCTGGAAATCAAAAAGCGGGACTACAGCCTGATTCAGGCTCAGATGGAAACCGAAGAGCAGACTTTCGTGAATACTGTTTTTCAGCCTTTGCCTTATACTGCATACGAAACCCCTGCGGGGATGAATGCTACTTTTCGGACGTATCAGAAGGAGGGCTATGAATGGCTGATTAATATGCAGGACAGAGACAGGGGCGTAATTCTGGCGGATGATATGGGGTTAGGGAAAACGCTTCAGACGCTGGCTGTTTTGCAGCATGAAAAAGAAAAAGGAGTGAAAACGCCTTCTTTGGTGGTAATGCCTACTTCTTTGGTTTTCAACTGGCTGAATGAAGCAGCTAAGTTCACTCCAGACCTGAGGGTGACGGTTCATACGGGAGCTTCCCGGACTAAGAATGCTCAGTCTTTTGCGTTTTTTGACCTGGTGCTGAGTACTTACGGAACGGTAAGGATGGATATTGATATGCTGAAAGAATTTGATTTTCATTATATCATTCTGGATGAAAGCCAAAGTATTAAAAATCCGGATTCTAAAATTTCAAAGGCGGTAAAGCAGTTGTCTTCCCAATATAAGCTTTCTCTTACGGGTACTCCTGTGGAAAATTCGGTTCTGGATATATGGTCTCAGATGAAGTTCCTGAATCCGGAGTTGTTTGATAAACTCTATGGCACTGAACAGCAGTTTCAGAAAAATTATGTGATTCCGATTGAGAAAAATCAGAATCCGGAAAAGCTAACGGAGTTAAAAAAGGTAATCCGGCATTTTGTAAAGCGAAGAAAGAAAGAACAGGTGGCCGGAGACCTTCCGCCTAAGGTTGAAAATATTCACTATTGTGAGATGACGGAGAAGCAGGAAAAGGAATATAATACTGTGAGGGATTCTTACCGGAATTATCTGATGGATATTCTGATGGAGGGAAATCTGAATAAGAATAAGCTCAATATTCTTGCCGGGCTGCAAAAAATCCGGCAGCTTGCGATTCATCCCCGGCTGATAAATCCGGAAATGGATATCATGGAGTCGGGAAAATATGAGGAGGTGAAAAGGCTGCTTCAGGAAATTATTGCCGAAGGTTCCAAAGTGCTGATTTTTTCGCAGTTTGTAGGGATGCTTCAGATTATGAAAAATGATTTTGTCAAAGAAAAAATTCGTTTTCAGTACCTCGACGGAAGTACGCCTCCCAAGGAGAGGCAAAAAGCGGTAGAGGTGTTTCAGAATAATCCGAATGAGAGTGTTTTTTTGATTTCGCTGAAAGCGGGAGGGACAGGCTTAAATCTTACGGCAGCGGATTATGTGTTTATCATTGACCCGTGGTGGAATCCGGCGGTAGAGATGCAGGCAATAGACCGTGCGCACAGAATCGGGCAGGAAAAGACGGTTTTTTATTATAAGTTTATTACCCAAAACAGTATTGAGGAAAAGATTCTGAAACTTCAGCAAACTAAATTCCGGCTTTCGGAGGATTTGTTGTCTGAAAATGAGGAGTTCCTGAGTAAACTCAGTGAGGAGGACCTTAAGTGGATTCTGAGTTAAATTTTTTGCGGATATAAAAATCCATGATGGTTATTTTACACATTTCCTTTATATTTGGCTCGCATTTATCAAAACTTGAAATTATGTATATAAACAAGTGGTTTCTGGCCATTTTTCTGGTAATACAGGGGCAGTGTCTGCTGGGGCAATCTGATTCTTTGCGGCAAACGCTATCTGTTCAGGTGTGTAATCCTGTGCCGGAGGTGGTGCTGACTCCGGGGAGTGTGTTTACTACGGAGTTTTATGTCCCTATTGATTCCCTGAAGGATACGAATTGTAGTCTGGAATCTTATCTTTATATGTTTTATATACAGAATATTAAGGGGGTTCCGCTTACGAATATCAAAGTGAAGATGAATCAGCAGCCGGTATCGCCTCAGACTCCGATTTGTGAGATTCCTCCCCCCTACCCTATTTGTAAGGTGAATATTTCGGGCACGGTGCCCAAAGGGGTAAAATGCGGGGAGTTGCTTCAGTATCAGTTTGTTTTTGAAACTTTTGTAAGGGCAAAGAATATTTATGTTACGCTTTGCAGTACTCCTCTGAATATCAGAATTTCTCCCTGTGCTTTTATGACGGGGGAAGCGCATTTGTGCAATGAGTATGAAACGGCTATTCAGTTAAATGTACCGGATGCTCAAAAGTCGGGGCAATATGTATGGAAGTTTGATTCTCCCAATACGGATTGGCTGATTGATGGAAAAAGGGGGGCGGTGGTTACGAATACGCCTTCTGTAATGGTCACTTATGTGGGGAATAAGAATAGCAGCAATTCGCTGGTGGTGTCGGGAAATAAGCTGCTGAATCAGCCTTCTTTAAGGTTAACGAAATCGATTTCTACTGTCCGGAGTCCGGAAAAGCTGAAAATCCGGCATATTGATGCTGCCTGTGGGTATATGGTGAATGTGGTGCCTGTGCTGAATGCTACTCAGTATGAGTGGGGAATCGGTGCGCCTAAGCCGGACTTTAAGACTTCGAGGCCGGAGATGGGTACGAATGTGATGTTTTCGCACGGTACTAAAAAGGTGATTTATGTGAGGGCACGGAATGAATGCGGGTTTTCGGACTGGTATTTTCAGGAATTGAAGTTTCCGGTGTATCCGGCGGATCATGGTGCGGGGCATTGAGAGGGGGTACTGCTGGAATAGGACGTAAGTCGGGAGATTTGCATTTATAAATTCTGTTAGGTGATGCCTGCGGCTTAATACTTTAACGCAACGGGGGAGATTTACTCACCCCTGCCCCTCCGAGGAGGGGAGAAGGAGGGAGGTTTTTTATAACATTAGTTTGGCGGTGGCGGTGTTGAGGATTCCGGGTTTGATGTTGATGGTTCCTGTCCAGGGCTGGTAGCCGGGGTGGTGGATGGTGATGGTGTATGTGCCGATGAGTATGGATTCGAAGTAGGCTTTGTGGTCGGTGGAGCGGACGGTTTGGGTGTAGTTTTTGAGGCCTTTGGTGATGACTACTACTACGCCTGTGGAGTCCACGCCGTCTTCGAGTTCGACGAATAGTCCGAGGCGGGTTTTGCGGTGTCCGAGGTCTTTGATTTGGCGTGCTTCGGTGTATTCGTTGTAGAACTGGGTGGCGGCGGTGCGGTACTGGGGCATTAGTTTATCTATCCTTTTGAGATAGGTATCGGCTGTGTTTAGGAGGTTTGTGAGGTTTTGTCTGGCGATTTTCTTTTCGTTTTGTTTTAGCTGTGGTGCTTCGATAACGGCGGCAAAGTTGTCTATGGCTGTTTTGAAGTCGGTGAGTACGAGTGCGGTGATGTTGTAGGGTGCGAGTGCGGCGAGGTTAGCGAGTGCGGTGTCGTGGATGGTGGTGGCACGGA